>DAIOGT010000052.1:0-13235 GCA_036745095.1 Pyrinomonadaceae bacterium | reverse complement strand
CGGGTCGTGAACAAAGCGGCGATTAAACTTGCCAGGACGCAATAGCTTCGCGGCCTTTATCCGGGTAAATCTCAGCCACTATGCCGAGAGCCATGGCGCCGCTCGGTACATCACGCGTGACGACGGCATGCGCTCCCACAATGCACTCATCTCCGATCGTCACGTCACCCACGACCGCCGCGCCCGAGAAAAAAAAACACTTATTGCCGACACGTGGAAACTTGCGGATCTGATCCGGATGCCAGCTCCTGACTCCAAACGTCACACCCTGAAACAACGTTACGTCAGAACCTATGACCGTGCCGCGCCCCACAACTATACCCACCGGATGTGCCACAAACATTCCCGGACCGATTTCCGCGTTGAATTCAATTTCCGCTCCGGTAATTGCCAAACTCAGGCGAGAAAGAAACCACGGCAGATAGATCCACCCACGCTGATAGAGGTGATGGCTAATTCGATAGAGTAATACGGCCTGGAAGCCGGCTTTGAAGATCACACTCTCCCAAAACACGCGCTGCTTCGAGAATGACTGGCCCCGCAAAATGAACGTCTGAGTGAAGCGCGCCAGATCACTCCTGATCAACTGTCTCAGCGTCATTAGGTGAGAATCTCCCGAATGACGGTTTCGTAACCATCGTGCTTCGCGCGGCCCTCGCGAAGATCGTCAAAGCCGGCGTTCGGAATACAGATCTCGTTCCAGTATCTCAGTACAACGGCCTTGTTCAGGGTTGGCTGTGTGACTTCCGTCTTGAGATGTAACAAATCAAAAGCCATCTCGCAGTCGTTGAATCCATAAAGATAACGGATACCACTGGTGCCTGAAAACCTGGGATTGATCTCAAACACGTAGACCATTCCATCGACGACCCTGAACTGTAAATTACATGGTCCAACCGCTCCGAGCGTCTCCACGATCCGCACCACCTCACGATCCAGATGCGCATCTTCAACTAGTTCCGTTCGATAGGTAGTTCCCTGTATCAGGTCTCGCCGAAAAACAATCAGCGCACGAACCTTTTGATCAGCACCCGACAACGTTGCGGCCGTGAATTCTTCCCGGTCATCCGGAAGATACCGCTGGACGATCAGATCGGGGACGAGCGTCGCGGCAGCGCGAATCTTTTCCCTCGAGTCCAGAAGAAACACATTGCGCGAACTGAATCCCATGCGCGGCTTCGCGATCACAGGCAGGCCATAGGTTTCGATCAGTGCTTCGACCGCAGCATCATCGGAAGCTTCCGCAGTTTCCGGAAAACAAAAACCAGCATCGCGCAGAAACTCTATAGTTTTCAATTTGTCTGATCCGATGCTTACTACCGGTAGCGGATTGACAAACACACTCACACCGAGTTTGCTTTCAAACTCCTCTTTGTGACTCGCAAAAAACGACAGTTCGGTAGGCGAGCAAACGTACACTGCCTCCACAGCCTCATCATTCACGATTCTTTCGAAAGTTTTTTGAAATGTGGGATCACCGGTGCGCGGTGTTTGATAGTGACTGTCAACGAGGGAAAACCCGGCCGATAACGGCTCCATGTCAATACCGACGATGTGATAACTCGCGCGCCCGGCGCGCAGCGCCTTCAATACGCCCTGGCCAACGTTGCCTCCGATGCCTGTGATGAGGACTCGTCGTGTGGTCATCCGCTTATGTTTTCCATTTCCTGTTTCAGCTTTCTGAGACCACACTCCAACGGAATCTGCGGCTCGTAGTCTAACTCACGTCTCGCTTTGCTTATGTCGAGCTTGACCCCTGGATCGTCGCCCGCGCGTGCGGATTGGTACACGATCTTGCTTTCGCCGTTTGTAAAAACATCGCTTACCGTCTCAGCGAGTTGGGTCGTGCTGATGGGCGTGCCCGTGCCGATGTTATATAAACCGCTTGCTTGTCTCTCCAGAGCCAGCAGAACAGCGCGCGCGGCGTCTTCACAATGAAGAAAATCCTGTGTCCTCTTCCCGTCGCCAAAGATCAGCAGGTCCTGTTTTTGCCGCGCCCGGTTGACCATGATTGGCAACACAGTACCTTCGTACTGGCCTCGCGCGTAAAGCGAGCTAAATCGCAAAGAGACGGTACGCACGTTTTTAACTTGCAGACAGCCCAGCAAATTCTCGCCGCAGAGTTTTGCCGCGCCATACAAATTTACCGGCTCCGCCGAAGAGGATTCACTTAGCCAGTCGCCATTCCAGCGATAAACCGAAATGGAAGAGCTGTAAATTACTTGCTGAAGGTTGGGCCAACGTTGACTGAATTCGATCAGGTTAGCAACCGGTAACACATTGTCTGTAACGATGTTCGCCTGGTACTTCTCTTCAGCCCGCCAGGAAATCATCGCCGCCAGATGAATCACACTCGTTATCGTCTGCGGCAATCTGCTCCAAAGTTCCCGCTCACGCAAATCACCATAGATCACTTCTGCGCTCGGATCATGCGACTCGTAATCCTTGTTTCGACTCACGGCAATGATCCGACCGTTAGCAACCTTCTGCGACAACAACGGCATTACATGTGAACCAAGCAGGCCCGATGCGCCGGTTACCAGAATTGTTTCTTGACTATCGGAGGTGTCCATAAGCGGGCCGGCTTTGCACAACGATGCCGTGGTCTATCACTTTTGTTCCTACTCGACTAAAGGCGCGTAACTCCCCGGCCGGGCGCCCTCATGCAGCGGTGAGCCCGCGTAAGGTGCGCGCACATCATATCGCTCATTGAGTGGCTTCTCATCAACTGTCCCCTTAACCGGATCGACGATGTACTCGGCAACTATCGTGAACTCAAACGACGTGGCGTTCTTTTCGATCCCAATATATTCGAACACCAGCACGGAATCGTCCGGACAAGGCACGGTGCGCGCATACCGCAACAGCCTTTCAACGAACATGGCGTTATTGCTGGGGTAATATTTCAGCGTGGTAAACAGGCACGTCAGCGTGATCGATTCGCCCACGTGACTAAATCGCACACTACCTGATCGCCACCCGTAACGCGTAATGAGCGTGCGCTCTCCTCCGGCACGCGGCTGGCGGTAAATCTGTGGAAAGAAGTTGATCAAATCGATCGTAAAGACCCGCCACATGATGATGCCGAAAAAATTTGTATGGACGTCGAGAAAGCGTTGCAGCGGGGCGGGCAGACGTTTGCGTGCGAAGAAATTGTAGTAGATGCCAAAATACGAAAGCGGCAACAGAAATAGATAGGCCCAAAGCGCATACATCAGCAACTGATTGACGACACTCAACACGGCGTTAGCGGGATAAACGTTGGGAGTTTGAGCTGAGACAAAAACCGACACCAGTTGCTCACCCATACTGCCGGGGTGAAAAAACAGAACTCCGCATAACATCACCATGTGACACAGCAGTGCGAGACGAATGTGCGTGGCGATAAAAAAGAAACTAATGATGATTAGCGTCGCGCCGATGAAACGCGTCGGTGGAATCAACATCAACACTGCCGCCACCACTTCGGTTGCCCAGGCAAGTTGATTCAGCGTCCAGATCAATGGATGGTTAGGAGACTTTTCTTTGTAGTACCGCCACCAGTAGCCCCACTCGGGATTCACGAGCCCGAGTTCCATTCCATTGTTGCGTGGAAAACCCGCGCTGCATTTGTAGACGCCTGCTGACATCATGATGAGCGCGAAATCAACCTGGAGGACTAACAAAGCAAGTGGTCGCACGGCCGGCGCGAAGTGGACCGTGTATTCGAGCAGAAACACCGCCGCCGACAACCAGTAAGTCATGAAGCCGGGCGCACCCATTCCGCGCAGCACGCCTTTCCAGCGCATGTGGACAAAAAAGTAGCGGCACAAAAGCAAGTTAACCAACGCCGCGACAACGGTCCAACGTCCGAAGATGAGCGCGACAGCACAGCCGAACCAGGCAATCATTACAAGCGGGTGTGTTATCGGATTCTGGAGCGCATCCACATCCCACGACGACTGAGCGTAGCCTTTCCAACGCTCGCTCATAAAAAATCGTCTGGCGTGTGGTAACAGCAGGACGAGGTGGCCGAACAGGAGAATGCCGTAAACGGTTCGAAAGAAAATCTGGGCGAGGAAACTTAATTGCGGGTAGAAACCGTCAGGGGAGAAAAGCATTTCAGGAGAGAAGCTGAAAGACAAAATCATTTGTGCTTCTTGTACGCGTTCGGATCAGGTCGTCGGTTCGAAAATCTGCACCTCAACTCCGAGGTCCTCGCGCATTACTTGCTTGAGATGATCACCCGATGTACGCAAAACCTTTAGCCAGCCATGTTCCCAATCACGAATACCGGCGAACCAAGCCGAGCAGCCGCGACACGGAAAACACTCCGCTCCGTTTCCTGCCAGGTGCATCCGGCGATACCAGTTGAACATTTCACCCTGCCAGATCTCCTTGATCGAAACCTGGTTTGCGTTGGGGAAGAGTTCAGAAGTGCGAAACGAGATGTCCTGACCGCAAAGTGATATGCGGCCCAGGGTGTCCACGTTGAGACGTTCAAAGGGCCACACGCAAGGCTGCTTCTTCTCCGTGGGAAGGTCTGCATATAAATGCTTGTCCAACGCCTTACCCGGAGGAATCGTGGTGTTGTCGTCCCATGTCAGAAATTTTCGTGTGATCACTTCGTCCACGCCGACGTCCTTGATCCAGAAATCGATCGCCTCCTGGAGTTTGCCCTCAATCGCGTCCTGACGAATGATTGAAACGACGATGCGTGTTGGGGCGCGAAGCTGTCGTCTCATTTCCAGCGCTGCGCGCACGTTGCTGACCTGTCTGTCCCACCACACCTGCGGCGGCTTCGTCATTCCTCCGCGTGGCGGACGAAGTTGCGCGTACAGCTCAGCATCGCCAGCGTCCATCGAAAACTCGATCAGATCGATTCCGGCTTTGATAAGTCGTTCGAGTTTTTCGCGGCGCGGGGCTGTTGGTCCAAACATGCTCCCGTTTGTATTCATCCAAATGCGCGCGCCGCGTTCTTTCGCATACTCGATCATCTCCACCATATGCGGGTGGAGCATTGGCTCACCGCCGCCGGTGCATCGCATCCAGGCGCCGTATTCGCCACACTCGCGAGCAATGCTCTCCCAGAGTTTTACGGGAAACAATTCGCCGTCACGTTCACCGTAAAACTGTCGTATCTCGGAATTGCCGTCAGTGTATGGACACATCGGACAACCGAAGTTGCACGGATAGATGATGGACATGACCACCATCAACGGAAATTGTTCCGCCCCCGGCCTCAGACCGTAGTCACGCTGTTGTGAAGTGGTAGCTTGTGACATGAATGATTAAAGGTGTTCCTTTGGTATGTGCAACGAGAGTTCGTGGCTATATCCCTGTTGTAAATCCGCGAGCTCCTCTCGAAGCAGAAAAAGCATTCCGTCCGTACTCGAAAATTGTTTGCCGCAATCAAGACATCGATCTGCGTCATTCAACTCTCGCCGGCAGTCCGGACACAGCAGATGATTTCCCGCGCCGGCTGGAACATAGTTCCGGCTCTTGCACACGTAAGAGATGAACGTATCCGTCGATCTGTCCTGGTGCTGATCGTAACGAATTAAGAGCTTTGCGACATCGGCCGTCAAAGGCAGTGCCAGCCAGCGCAGCCTCGTCAGACACAGTTTCTTCAAATAAACCGGAGTCGGTGGACCATAAGACCGCATCATCCACGAGAACAGCCCGCAATAGAAAAACGTACGCTCGCTTAGATACGACACGCATTCGAGAATTTCGTAGCTGCGTGAAACGTAATCATCCACCTGCTGCTTAGACTCAAGACTCTGAAGTGATAGTTTTTCGATATGATCAGCAGCACGTTGCGACTGCTCTTTGCGACCGAATCTTTTCAGTAAATAGGGCACCGGCCAACCTGATGCCCACGTCGGAGAGTTTTCATTAAAAACAGCCTTCGCCGCGAGTTTCGACCACCGGTCGAGCGTTGCTTCTTTGCTCGTGACGTGATGAAGAAAGTTATTCGCGATTAAGACGTCAAAGCTGCCCTCACGAATGGGAGGCGCCAGACAGTCGCAAACAACTGCCTGTTTGACGTGCGGTTTTTCAGAAGCTTTCTTCAGACTGTAAGGTGAAAGGTCCAGTCCGACAACGGACGCTCGATTGCGAAACACGCGGGCAGAGAGCGTACCTTCACCGATCGCGATTTCAACGAACCGGCTGTGCTGTTTGAGCAAGTCGGGAATGTGGTCGTCCAGACAGGCGAGCTCGAACGCCTTACAGACAATGGGATACAGATGAAATGGGTATTGATTTAAAAACTCATCAACACATGCGAGCGACGACTCGGTAAATTGAGAAGACTTGTGGCGCTTAAAGAAAAGAACAACCCTGAGCCAAACAGCTAATGCCAGTCCGACACTTACCACGCCCGCGGTCATCAGGGCAGGTAAGACAATTGTATTGAGGATTTGATAACGCCAAAGACCGAAGCGCAGTCTCAAAGAGGGGCGTTCAAAACCTGCATTCGCATACTCATGTAATCCCTGATTGAGACGTCTGACATGGTCAACATATCCCAGATTGATCTCTTTGAAGTTACTCATGAATCACTTGCTGCAACTACCGTCGCCGTCGTCTCCACGACGGCGCACGGCTTCAATTCCCAGTCTAGCTTCGGGCTGATAACTCCGACTCGACTCTTCGGCATGTAGGAACCGACGCCGCTCGGGTTTTCAACTTCGAACGCGATTGCGTTCTCAAGGTAGTCGATAATCTCAACTTTGCCCGCTATTGTACGGGCCGCGTAGAACGAAAGTGCGTATTGCCGCGCATTAAAAAGTCCTTCGGGAATATAGCATATCGAACTGTAGAGTCCCGGCTCCCGCGGCACGGAAGCATACGAATCAACGTCTCCATCTGTCGCCGCCATTACCTCGAGACCCTCTCGGGTGCTGATAGTGAAGCCCACCCACACCAGCGTTCTGCTTGTAACTTTATAGTCGACTTCGACTGAAAACGGGCGTCTCGAATCGAGGATAGAAACGATATTGTTTTCGGCGTTGCGGATGCGTGCTCCCAGAATTAGCACGGCAGGCATTTGTCCCAGTTCCGATTCATCACGCTTGAATTCCGCGGCCACCGTTTTTTGAGAATTCAGATACGACTGAATAACTGTTTCGCTGGGGCCGACTGCCTGCACACGACCGTCGTCCAGCCAGATCGTCTTTTCGCAAAGCTGACCCACGGCAGCCATGCTGTGACTTACAAGCAGTACGGTCCGTCCGTGACGCGAAACATCGCGCATCTTGCCCAAACATTTTTGCTGAAACGCGGTATCGCCGACTGCGAGGACTTCATCCAGAATCAGCATGTCGGGTTCGAGATGAGCTGCAACCGCGAAGGCCAACCGGACATACATGCCGCTCGAATAAAACTTGACGGGGGTATCAATAAACTTTTCGATTTCAGCGAAAGCCACTATTTCATCAAACTTCTGCTTAATCTCGGAACGGGTCATTCCGAGAATCGCGCCGTTCAGAAAAGTGTTTTCGCGTCCAGTCAGTTCCGGATGAAAGCCTGTTCCTACCTCGAGCAGACTCGCGGTGCGACCGTAAAGCTCCAACCGGCCGGAAGTAGGTTCAGTGATCCGCGACAGGATTTTTAAGAGGGTAGACTTTCCCGCGCCGTTACGTCCGATTATGCCGACCACTTCTCCTGGCCGAATTTCAAAGCTGACGTCCTTGAGCGCCCATATTGTATTTGGCTCATTATTGCCGTTACGAAGCAATCGATTCAGGGGCGCTCGTACCGCTCCACTCAGAGCATCGCGCAAAGTTGAGTAAGTATTCGTCGCACCTATTCGATACTGCTTGCTCAGGCTTTCAACTTTGATAATCGACGTCATCAGCGCGATTCAATTCACAAGCGTTGCCGTGAAAGTCCCAATATGCGAACGGTATTTATAAGGACTTTCTTCTTCGTCAATGCTTGTCACAAAAATCAACCCACCGGTTATGGAAGTGCGAGACTTGAACTTTCCTTTGAAGATCAAAGTTCCCCACTCGCGACAACAATCTCCAAGCTGTAGCTCGGTCTCACTGGAAAAACTAACACGATTGTTGTCCATCTCTGACCATGTGGCCGGCGCCGGATCCGGTATGGGTTTATCCCCAGGGCCAGTGTCGAGGAGCGTGAATGCGCCCGCGCCTTTAGGTTTCACTTCAAAGACTAAATGCTTCTCCGGATCGCCGGCGATTGAGAATGTAACACGCCAGCGGCCTGTAAGCTTTGCGGTGTTAGCAGGAGGAGGCGGGGTTTGTTGAGCCGAGACAGACGAAAACAAAATCAACAAGCAGATGAAGACTTTCGAGTAGGTTCGCATTTTGATGACCTTGTCGGAAGGAAGCAGTGTGTACAACACGAGGCGGCCGGTATTGAACCAGCCGCCTCGTTTTTTAGTGCGTGCCTTTCTATTATCCACGACGGGATTTTAGTCGATACGGCACGACACGTTGTTTTTAATTACTAGCTCCCTGGTGCAGCGTTGGTGCAGCCCGGGCAGCCATCGGTGCCGTTCGCGAGGATCGAGTTGTTGGTGAAGGTGTTTACCACGCCGTTCGTACTGACCAACACACCGTTAGCGACGTTGTTGTCGATCTGGTTCTGACCAATCTGAACGCCTGATCCGCCGAGGTTGCCGGCATTGCCGGCTCGTACACCGTTGCCACCATTTCCGGATATCTGGCTATCCCATACTGACACTCCGGCAAACACCGCACCCGCGGCATCACAGAAAATGCCGTTCGTAGTGTTGTTTGAGAACACCGAGTTGCGCGCCGTAAAGCTGGAACCAGACCTTGCATGCAGGCCATTGGCGTTGCCGGTCAAGTTAACATGTTCGAGTGTGCCTCGAACGCGCAGCGACGCGTGACTCGTAGTTGCGTTGATCCCATCGCCGGTGTTGTCACGGATTACTGTGTTCCTGATGTTCAGGTTCAGGTCGCTCGTCTCCGTGACTTGGATCCCCGGTCCGTTAAACCTGAAGATGACACAATCCTCCACGTTTACCGTCTTGGCCTGGAGAACATTGATCCCACGAATGCCATTACAGAAGCCGTTAATCGATATACCGCGTATCGTGACTACGTCGGTAGCAGCGGCATTGATGGTGATCCCGGTTACGAGGGACGCGAGGATCGAAGCCATCGTCCCGGTACCATCGAGTGTGATCGACTTGGTGATAGTCACCGCACCAAAACCACCTGGATCGAGGGCATCAATTTCACCGCAGGCAGCGGTCTTGGAGATGGCGCCAGCCCAGGTTTTGCAAGGGGCGGTACGGCTACAGGGGTTAGCATCGTCTCCAACGCCAGACACCCATGTTCGGGAGGCCTGGGCCTGGGCGATCGAGACTGTAGCGAACATGAAGGTCGCGATTGCCAAAACCTTGATCGTGAACCGAAACTTACTCATTTTTAGTCTCCTTTAGTTGAAGGTCGTGGGGGGCCGGTCAGTAGAAGGATTGAGTTCCGTTCACTGTTGCGCCGAATTTCCCCGCCGTTAAAAGGGTATTTGGTCATTGAACGTTTTAATTTATTGACCATTCCTCATGTAATAGTGGCGGCGCCGAAGTGCTGGTGACGCCGCCCCTCGAACTCCCTATTTGAACTTGAACTTGGCGACATGAACCGTACCGTCTCTTAAGGTAACCGTGAGTTGACGACACGTGTTCTTCCATGAACCTTCAGTCTTCCAAGTGTACTTGTACTGACCTGTAGTCGGGTCATAAGCGAGCGAGCTGGCTCCTGCCGTTTCAGTCTCTTCGACCGGATCGATCGGGTCGCTCGTGTTGCAGCTAATCTGCACCGAGCTCGGTGATCCCGCGGCAAAGATATTCAATCCCTGATCGCCACCCAGGCTGAACTTAATTGGTGCTGCCTGGCCGGCTTTCATTTCATTGAGCGCGGGCGGATTGGTAATCGGTGAGAAGAACCCAGTGAAGTTGTAAGGCAAAACTTCCACAGTCCTGACCTCGGTATCACTGTGTCCTGTCGGATCACTCACCGAATAAGTTAACGCGTAAAAACCAACCGTATTGGTATCAACGCTGCCTGTGACGACTATCGCCGAGGTCAGATCACCCGCGCAGCCGTCTGACGCAGTAGCACCGGGATCGGTGAAAACTGTGCCGAATCCGACCTGCATCGGGTTAGCGCCGTTGAGCGTAATCACAGGTGCGACAGTGTCTTCCACAATCACGACTCGAGTTGCCTCAGTCGTAAAGCCGTTGGCACTGGCCGAATAAGTGACCGTATAGGTTCCGGGCGCGTTTGGATTTGCGGCGCCCGTAACCGTTACCTCGACCGGACTTCCGCAGACCGTGGCAGTGGCGCCTGGATCAGTAAAGGACGTGCCACACTCGAGAGTGATTAAGTCGTCACCATTGAGCGTGAGTGTTGGCGGAACGTTGGCAGTGCCTGGCTGGTCCACTTCGTCAGCCGGGAACGTGCCCACAATCACGGTGCGCGTGGCGGTTGATTCCCGCGTTCCGTCGGATGCGGTGTAAGTCACCGTATAGACACCGGCAACACTTGGATCAACTGATGTTGCTCCGCCTGGCCCTGAAATCGAGCTTGCTACCGGTCGCGAACCCGCGCACGTGTCGAAAGCTGTCGCGCCCGGATCGACGAACGGTGAGCACGAGCCCTGTTGAATTCTATACGGACTCGCTCCTTCAATTGTGATCTTTGGTCCTTCAGTGTCGGTGACGGTGATGTTGCGAGTCGCCGAAACTGAATTAGCGCCTTCGGTGGCGGAGTAAGTAGCGGTGTAAGTTCCAGCCGCGGGTGCGTCCGGATCGAATCCACCGGTGTAGTTGACCGTCACTTCGAGAGTTTGGCCGGTGCCGTCAATGGCGGTTGCGCCCGGATCGGCGAAGCGCTGGCCGCATTCCAACGTCACAGATTCGCCACCCTGGAGCGAGATCGAAAGTGCGCCAGGATTATCAACCGTCACCTGGAAGCTTACCGCGGCGCCGGTGCGCGCACCGCACAACACCGTAGTGGTCCCAACCGGGAAGAACGAACCGGAAGCTGGAGTGCAGGTGATAGCAGGAACGGTTTCACCGTCATCGCCGATCGAGGCTGTCCCACAATCGCCCGTGCCGGTCGGCGTTGCATAAGTCACAACTGCGCCCGCTTGTCCGGAGTCTGCGCTGACCGTGATGTTGTCTGGCGTCGACAACTGGCACGGCGCGTTAGCTACGGTCGCGTCAGCCGTACCCGTATTGTTGTCCGCGTTTGGATCGGGCGTGGTGGAAGTCACGCTTGCTGTGTTGGAGATGACAGCGCCATTTGCAACAGTGCCGACAACGTAGGTCGCGACAAAGATCGCCGTTTCTCCTCGCGCCAGGCTGGTGATGCTGCAATTCGTGGTTCCAACCTCGCCCTCGTTGGGATTGGTACAGTCAAAGGTGGGCCCTGCTAACTGTCCAAAGGAGTGAAACGTAGTATTGACCGGCACATCATCCGACAGTGTGACCGCGGCTGCATCACTTGGTCCTTGATTCGTAACCTGGATCGAGTAAAGCAGCTGCTGGCCTGACGATGCAGTTGCAGAAATCAGGCCTTTGGAGACTAAAACGTCGGCGCTCGGATTTTCGGCGTCAATCACCGTAAAGCGCATGACGGCTTGTACGCTGCCTCCAAAAGCATCGAAGAGAATCACTCTCCAGTCGCCGAGGCTGGAGTTTGGATTAAGCGTAAACGTTGCACTTCCATTTTGGGCCGTGGTCGAAGTGCTTTGGACCGCAAGAAAGTGTGCGTTGGACCAGATGACTCTCCATCCTGGCGTCACGTTTGTAAATTTGGCGCAGACAACTAAATCTGAATCCTGAAGATTAAAAAGGCTTTTCGGAGTTGTGCAATCGCCCGCGAATGTCTCAACAGTTACTGGTCCTCCCTGAGGAAACGGCGCGGCGAAGTTAAAAGTGGAAGCCGCGACACTGCTGTGGGAAGCGGCAGACATCGTGCTCTGAACGTTGTTATCAATATCTGTTGGTCTAATGGGTGAAACTGCTGATCCGATAAATAGGGGAAGCGTTAAGAGCGCTGCAACAATACAAACAGCAATACCGAGGGAATACCGCGATCCGGCATAACGGAATCGGGAAGGCAAAGTGTTTTGCATTCTGGGTTTTTCTCCTTGAGGGCTAATTAGAAGGTGTCTCACGCGAGGAGACCCGGGGCCCTAGTGCCCGCACACTAAAGAAAGAAGAACTTGATCAAAGGAAATGGTCTGCGAAAATACGAGCAGCGGCGTAGGCCTGAATTTGGCCAGGATACTAAGACCAGCTTATCTACCGATCTGTAGTCAGCATGAATCTCTGTATGGAGTGGACCATCGAAAGCCTTGTCCACTATTTCTGAGCGAGGAGGTAACAGCGACCCTAAATCTCAAAAAAGCGGGGCATGTAATAGTCCATTTTTATGCTAAGGTCAAATTGCAATTAGATTGCAATTTTGTTTCGACGGCTCCGCCGTTCTTCTTCTCCTGTGCTTGACACGTGATTCCGTCAGTCATATTGTCCGCCGGTTACTAGAATCTATGTTAATGAAAACACTTTTTGTTACAGGCGGAGCGGGTTTTATCGGTTCGTGTTTTGTTCGCTTGCTGCTGAATGAAAATCCACACTGCCGAGTTGTAAACTTCGACGCTCTCACCTACGCGGGTAATCCTGACAACCTGACCGGCCTCGATAACGAACGCCATCAGTTCGTTTGCGGAAATATCGCAGACGCGCAGGCGGTGCTTGCGAACCTCGACCAGGATACGGACGTCGTCGTCAACTTCGCTGCCGAATCACATGTTGACCGCAGCATCGCTTCCGCCGACGAGTTTCTTCGCACAAACATCATCGGCACGCAGGTGTTGCTCGATGCCGCACGCGCGCGCGGAGTGAAACGTTTTGTGCAGGTATCGACCGATGAAGTGATGGGCAGCTTGCCTGAAAACGACGCGAGCTTCTTTACTGAAACATCGCCATTCGCGCCGAACAGTCCGTACGCCGCTTCGAAAGCCGCGGCGGAGCATCTCGTTCGCGCCGCGAGCCACACGTTTGGTCTCGACACGATCGTCACTCGTTGCGGAAACAACTACGGCCCAAGACAGTTTCCCGAGAAATTTTTACCGCTCGCACTTGCTAACGCAATGAACGACGAACCCATTCCCGTTTACGGCGACGGTCAGAACGTGCGCGACTGGATTTACGTCGAGGACCATTGCCGCGCGATTCTGGCGGC
>DAIOGT010000051.1:0-26513 GCA_036745095.1 Pyrinomonadaceae bacterium | reverse complement strand
GAATGCTTCCGGACTTGCCCGATTACGTTTTTATCCCCAGTGGTCATTTTCTTTTAGGTGACCGGCAGAACCCACAGGAACCACATTACGTTTGGCTCGGTAACTTTTTCGTAAATCCTTTTGAAGTTACGAACGCTGAATTTCGGGAATTCTCGATTGATCCGCGTGGATATCGTGATGATTCAAACTGGACCGAAGCAGGCAGAAAGTGGAAAGCTAATAACGTTTCGAGTGCCACTGCGTTGCTGAAACCAACGGATGACGATTACAACCGTTTCGGTCAACCGGACCAGCCGGTTGTGCAAGTGAATTGGTTTGAAGCCAATGCCTTTTGCCGATGGCTGACGAAAGCTTTCGGCAAGGGCGCCTGGACATTTGGCTTACCTACGGAGGCCGAGTGGGAGAAAGTTGCGCGTGGCCCGGATAGTTTCGATTACGGGCTGGGCATGAACATCAGTGACAAAGAAGTCAGTTTGTATAACTGGAAAAAGAATCCGGGGGCTGATATCACTGTCGTTGGACTTTTCGAAACACCATCCAAATACGTGGCCAATCGTTATGGTGTTTATCACACCACGGGCAACGTCGCGGAATGGACACAGTCGGTCTACCGCGCTTTCAATCGCCGGCATCCTTACGTTGATGGCGATGACCGCAACCATGATGAGGCGGCGGGCGAACGTGTATTGCGAGGCGGTTCGTGGTACACGGCGAGCATTGCTGTTCTGTATGTTTCGTATCGCGAAAATTTCCGGCCCGAAGTCCACGCACCATATCTCGGATTCAGGGTTGTCGCCCGCCCGGTCCCGTAACACGTTTAGGACCACACCAACGCAGCTTGGAATTTGATGAGTACATGTTGTAAACATCTAACGACTTCGCGCTGCTTTTAGAACCTTGCCAGCCAGAGAAAGATGAACGCCCATGATTAGAAAAAACTGCTTATTGGTTCTTGCTGTCGTTGCGTTTGTTTCAACCGCAGCCTGGGCTCAGGTTCCCGACAAAGCTAAGGTTACGACCGGCGCCGAAAGAGCATTCGAGAAGTTTACCAAGGCGTATGTAGCACCGGCGCCGGGTTGTGCCGCTGCCGTCTCACTCAATGGCGAGCTAGTGTTTGAAAAGGCGTTCGGGCTTGCCGAACTCGAGCACAACGTTCCCAACACGACTCAAACAATTTTCGAGTCAGGATCAGTTGCAAAGCAGTTCACGGCTGCTGCGCTCGTACTTCTGCAACAGGATGGAAAGCTCAGTCTGGACGATCCGGTGAAAAAGTATATTCCCGAACTGCCCGATTACGGTTCGCCCATCACGATCAGGCATCTCCTAAATCACACCTCCGGCCTGCGCGACTGGGGCTCAGTTCTGGGCCTCACCGGCGCGGGTCGCGGCGACCGCGTTGTTAATCAGGATCTCGCACTTGACGTGATTATTCATCAGCGCGCCCTCGACTTCACGCCGGGTTCGGAATATTCGTATTCAAACAGCGGATACAATCTGGCGGCGATAATCGTCGAGCGCGTTTCAAAACAGAAGTTCCCAGCCTTCGTTGAAGAGCGGCTTTTCAAACCCCTCGGCATGAAGAACAGTTCGTGGCGGGACGATTACCAGCGGATAGTACCAGGCCGTGCTCAAGCATATTCACGCCAGGGCAATGGACCGTGGCGACTGAATATGCCTTTCATGAATGTTTACGGAAACGGAGGGATGCTCACGACCGTCGGCGATTGGATGAAATGGAACGCGATGCTTGATTCGCATTCGCTGGGCGCACCTCTTGTCAATGCACTGGAAACCAGAGGAGTGCTAAATGATAAACGGAAGATCGCGTACGCGCTTGGCCTGACTGTCAGTACATATAAGGGCCTGAAGGATGTTTCGCATGGAGGCGCGACTGCCGGCTATCAGACTTTTCTGACGCGTTATCCTGATAAGAAGGTGTCGATCGGTGTCATGTGTAACGGCACGTCACCAAGTGCGGGCGGAATCGCCGCAAGCATAACGGATGAAATTTTTGGTCCATTCCCCGAAACAGCCCGCACCGAACCTGCCAGGATTTCGGAGGACGAGCTAAAGAGATTTGTCGGTCTCTGGCGAAATGAAAAGACGCATGCTCCGGCTCGATTCGTTATCGAAAACGGCGTTTCGCGTTGGAGCGGCGCGCGCATCGTGCCGATGGGTGGCGGGGAGTTCACTGCCGGCGCAAATAAATTGAAGTTCACATTTGATAACAACGGCAAGCCGATTTCTGCGGAAACCGTCGATTCCGATGGTGAAGTCAGACGCTTTGTTCACGAGATGGAGTGGACGCCGACACCAGCAGACCTTGCCTCATTTAAGGGTGAGTGGTTTAGCGAAGAGGCTGGAGCGACATTCACGGTCGCCGTCGAAGGTGAGAAGGCGTTCATCAAACAGCGGCCGGCGACTCGTTTGCCGATGCAGCCGCTGTATAAGGACCATTTCGGCGTGCCAGGCTACGTTGTCTGGTTCACACGCGACAGAGACGGCAAGGTCAACGGCCTGCACGTCGGAGGCTCACGCATGCGCGACATGCCGTTCGTCCGCGTGAAGTAGCGTCGTTTAGTTGCTCTGGTTCTTCGGGACCGTCACGGGAACAGCTATGGTTGCTGAGCCACTTGCGCCGTTCGTGCACGTGATCGTGAGGTATACACGCGTCTGCGAGCGAGACCAACAACAAGTTGATCAAACTTGAATGCGTGAGCGTTGGCTAACCCGCCATATTCGAGTGTGCGTTAAGCGAAAACTAAAGACGGTTCGAGTTGTTCAGCATCCCTTAATCGCCAGGATGACGAGGAGAACGGTAAGCACACCAGCGACGAAACCGACAAGTGCAATCGAATTCCGATTAGACTTATTTCCTTTTTCGTTCATACTGGTTCAAAACTCTACATCAGGTTGACTTGTACTCTCAATCAGCGTACTGTCAAAGTCGAATCGAGTCTTGCTTAACTCCCTTCTCAGCTCTTCTGGAATCTCCCAGATCACCTGAAACAACAAGCCCGTAATCTTCTTATGCACGCGAGTCTTACTCTGTGCAGTCGGAAGATCTCTTTGGGCCAGGATCGAGATGATCGTGTGAAGGTATCAAAGAGTCGAGAATGAGAAAGCAGAATCAAATGACGATTACCAGATGCCCGCGTTGCCAGCGCCACTGCTTTTCTGACGCTATCCAGTGTCAAGAGTGTGCGCTCGTTTTCGAGGTCGGTTCGCTGAATAGACAGACGATCGCGAAGGAGAGAAGATTTTTTACGAGGTCGTACGTGTTTTTCGGCGGCTTGTTTCTGATTCCTGTCATTGCTTTTGTCGTCGCTCAAATTTCTGGTCGTCTTGGTTGAGTAAGTATTCTTTTCAACTTGCATCTGAATTGATGCATGGTAGCAATATGTTAACCCTCTCTCGCGCATCGACGGTGATGCGCCCCGCGCAGCAATATCAGCGCCGGACGTTAGGATCGTTCGAGAGCAGGCCTCTTTCAACTTTCGAAGCCGCTCGCATTTAGAGCATCCGAACCAGATCCTTCGAGGCGCAACCGTTTCGCCGAAGCCACTCCGATTCGCAGCTTCTTTTTCACCCAATAGGGAAAGGTATATCAATATGTCAACGAAACTTTATGTAGGAAACCTCGCGTTTCAAACCACTCGCCAGGAGCTGCAGACACTGTTTGCGCAAGCCGGTACGGTTCAATCAGCAGACATCATCGAAGATCGCGAAACCGGGCGCTCCCGTGGATTTGCGTTCATCGAGATGTCAACAAATGCAGAGGCGGTAGCAGCTATCGACCAGTTCAATGGTAAAGATCTCGCGGGCCGTCTTTTGAAAGTCAACGAAGCCAAGCCGCGCGAAAATCGCAATGGCGGACGTAACTTCGGTGGTGGCGGCAACCGCGACAGCTACGGTGCTGGTAATAACCGCAATGGCGGTCACGGCGAGCCTCGCTGGTAAGCATTCCAACTAAGCAGATCCCTTGCATTCCTCGCGATGAATAATCCGGAGTGCAAGGGACTGGTTTTTCACTACGACCGCAACTCACAACGCGGTGCTTCCACCTGCTAAAAAGACCTGTTTCCCTCCACGCTGATTCGCTACCAGTTCCGTTCAACATAAAAAGTGCGACACAGGAAGCACTGCTAGAAACGTTTTGCCTGCTTTTCTCATTCTTGATCGAAAGATCGAACTAAGGGAAACAGAACAAAAGGGCAGTGGTCTTCGCATATGGCGTTCAACTCACTTCTCAGAACGCAAAATTACGACAAGAAGACGAAAGTTCAGACCGCAGGAAGATCGGCTTTGAAGCATCTCCCTTTTGGAAGATCCCTTAAGCGAATCCTTGTACGAATATTAGGAGGGGTAATGACAAATCAGATGACTACTCGAGTCGGTACCAGTTGCTTAAATCGTGCCTTGTTAGCTCTCTTATGTATTGGACTGCTTACATCGCACGGGAACAGTCAGACGGCTAATTCCGCAACCTTGCGATTTAATGTGGTAGACACGTTAGGCAGTGCCGTTCCAGGCGCAACAGTCGCCCTCAAGAGGGAAGGGACGGGCGAGGAAATTTCCCAAGTAACGACGGCTGATGGGACAGTCACCTTTTTAAATCTCCGACCCGGAAACGTGACGGTGACAGTTAAGGCAACTAAATTCGCAACATTACAGCAAGACGTAACTGTTAGTGAAAACCAAAGTAGTGAGTTTACTCTGTCCATTGGGCCACCAATTCATGCGAAGCTCGACTCACTACGGCCCGGTTTGGCGGCGCGCTTCGCACGCGGATTCCAGTACCAGTACCAACTAAATGAACAGCCAGAGACGGTGTTCATAAGCCAGGGATCAGGGGTTGGAGAAGTAACAGCCTTTTTGAGAAATCGTCAAGACTACCTGCAGCAGCACACGCTCACTTTCAAATTTAGTGAACTATTCCCCGACCGCTTATCCACATATAAGCGCGGAAGTGATTACCTGAAGAAACACCCCGAAGCGGCAGATGGGGAGCTGTCGGAGACTATTTGCGGCCGTAAACCGTTGATTACCTGCCTTGCCTTCGGGGGCAGTTGGTGGCAACGGACGCTGATGGGGACCTCGATTAGTGCCTCTTTGGCGCAACGCGCGCGCGTGCAACAAGGCGTCATCGTCCCCTTTCCGACGTTCGGGAAGAAATACCAGTTCAGCGGTGGTTTCGTTTTCGATCCGGCCAAGCTCTTCCCGACTGCCACGAATTGGAAAACCACGTTCGACGACGTTCAAAGCATTGATAAGGCGCTCGCTCTCGTAGGAACTTCGGATGTACAAAGGCAGCCGTGGCGACAGCCTTGGGCGGCCGTCATTCCTAAAGTCGAGTTTAAGATGATAACTCAGTTCGACTTCTTGAAGTACAACGGCGCACTGATCGAGGCGCCATTTCCTGAGCGAGCTTTAAACACGTGGACGTTCACCTGGGATCTAACACGCGCAATCCCCGACACGAAAAATCGTATAGACGAGGACGCGATACACGACGGGCTGCACGATCTGAAAAGCAGCCTGGGACGCAAAGAGGAGAAATGGACCAAGTGGTGTCGCCTCAAGCTCGCCAACGAAGTCCGGGACATTGAAGATGTGCACCCAGCGTCGAGTGCCCAGTCGTGTCAACGGGTCGCCCAAATCATGAACGCTGAGAAGTATCAGCTTTTATGTGTATTAAAGGACAAGGACGGCAAAGAGAAAGACCGCAAGAACGGCGCTGAGACAGACCCCTCGATGGGTCCCGTCAAGCCCGATCCAAATCGATGCAACTGGTAACGGTATCTATTAATCTCTGTGCGTCACGACATGTTGAAACTCCTCACAGACATTGACCGAAGAGGGGCGGCCACGGCGGGCCGCCCCTACAATTGATCAGAGTCCAGAATTTAGTTGTCGTTGGGTAAAGACATCAAAGAACGCGCGGTTTACTACTACGGAATCGAAGACGTCAATCGGCTCGCAGACTGATTTGTCGGCGGAGCTTTCTCCGTGCCTGGTCCAACACCTTCAGAAGATCCCCTGCCCGGGCGTCAAAATCTCATCTGGGTCGAAGTGTCGTTTCGCACTCACGAATGCTCCCCATAAAGGTTGATAGTGTTTTTGCCAGTCGTGTTTTGTCATGGGCACGGAATCGAAAGGATAACGTTTACCGCCGAGCATCACGGCACGCTCGAAGAGTGTCCGGTTCGCGGCGACGAGTTGGGTCGCCCGCTCCGGCGTTGGTGGCACGGCGTTGCGCAACAACGCGAAGACGAAGAAGTGACGGCTATCGGGCACGCGGAAGAACGGCGTGCGGAAAAGCTCGCGGTTGAACGGATAGATAAGGATAGGTCCCTGGCCAACGTCCTCCACCGTCAAAGTCGCCAACGTTTCGCCGATCAACTTTTGCGCGTTTGATGCCGGGACAAATAGGTTGACCCACGGATGCGGAAATGCCCAGACGCCAATCTGGCGGAGAAACTCGACGAGGGGCGCAAGGCGATTCACGTAATCGAAGTAAGTCATGTCCTGCGCCGTGTGGGTGCCGGGATTGAAGTTCAGCCCGCTGAGTAACGCGGCATCATCAGGCTCGTCGCCGGGTGAGAAGTATTTCGTAGTCTCCAACTGAAACAGCCACCCGCCCGAACCATCAGGCACGGCAAACCCCTGGACCGTGTCAAAGCGCCCATCATCAATCAACTTCTCCAGGTCAGAAAGAAACGCCGGAAGGCTGCTATAGAACGCATGATAGAGTCGCGCGTTTGGCGGTGCCGCGATGAGCCGCACACGCGCACGCACGATTAGACCGAATTGGCCCAGGCCGGAACGCGCAGCATCGAACAGCTCTTTGTTCTGCGATGGCGAGCAGGATACGAGTTCGCCCTCGCCCGTGACCACCTGCAACTCAAGTACGTTGTCCACGTGTGATCCAAAGCGGAATGCCTGACTGCCGATGCCGCCCAGCGAGAGTGTCCCGCCAACAGTCAATTCCAGAAAATCTACGAGTGTCGGCGGCGTGAGTCCTTGCGGGATAGTTTGGACCAGCAGATCAAGCCAACGTGTGCCGCCATCAACCAGCGTATTCGTCGGGTTAATCTCGTGCACGGTTGCGAGCGTTGACATGTCCACGACCACGCCTGCCTCGACTTGCGCCTGGCCCTGCGTGCTATGCGCTTGCCCTCGCGCCGCGACCTTGATGTTATTGCGCCGCGCGAACCGGACGAGCTTCACCACATCGTCCACCGAACCCGGCTTCAATACGGCAAGGGGTTGGCAATGCACTAAATGACCAAAGTCGTCGGCTGCCGCTGCGCGTGAAGCGTCGTCTAGCAGTAGCACGCCGTCAAAGGCGGGAAAGTCTTGGGCCAGCGCAGTCGCATGATGCTCAAGCTCTACCGCGCTGACCCAGCTACGCAGTACAGTGTCAAACCCTGCGACGACGATCGTGCCCGCCAGCGAGCCGCGTAAGAATGTGCGGCGCGAAATTTCTTTACTCATTGTTATTCCTCTTTCTTAACTCGGTTTCCGTATGAATTCGATCAGCGGCGACTGAGAGCGTTTACTCGTGGCGCAGCGCGTCGGTTGGGTCGACCTTCGTCGCTTTATACGCGGGGATAAAACACGCGAGCATTGCAATCGCGATTAGCGTGAGCGCGACGACAATGTAAACCGACATTTCGATACGGGCATTCCCGAACATCAACGACGCGAGCAGCCGCCCAGACGCAACTGCCAAAAACAAGCCGGTAGCGACGCCAACAAGAACAATGAACAGTGCGTCCGTCAATATCATTCGGAGTATGTCCGCGCGCTGCGCGCCGAGCGCAAGCCGGATTCCGATTTCGCGCGTTCGCCGGGTCGCGGAATAGTTCACGACGGAAAACACACCCACCAGTGCGAGGGCCAATGCCAACATCCCGAACACTCCGGTTAAAGTCGAAACAATACGCAGCATGAGTAGCGACTCACTTAAATGATCCGAAAGTGTGCTGGGCTCACGCAGCATAACGGCCTGGCCCAATCCGTCGATCGCATTGCGTACTGCGGGCAGCATCGCCATCGGATCGCTCTTACTGCGCACGTGAAGAACCATTCCCGGTGAGGGATTTTGCAGGAGTGGAAGAAAGAAGAATGGCGAAGACGACTCCTGAAAGATATACGCCGTCGCATCTTTAACTACACCGACAACCTCCAACTGCGCGCCGCTAGCACCGCCGATGGAGATGTGTTTTCCGAGCGGACCCTCGCCGGGCCAGTAGCGACGGGCCAGCGAGCTGTTGATAATTACAGTGCGCGGTGCTCCTTCCTTATCACGGTCGGTGAATTCACGTCCGGCGAGCATTGTCATGCCCATCGTTTTGAAGTAATCGCTAGCGACAACGCCGTTCAGCACGTCCATGTTTTCCTCGGGCCGCGGTGTGTAATTCTCGACAGCGATCGTAGTTTTGCGCTGTCCGCCGCCTGAAGGTATGAAGTCGGCGAAGCTGGCCGCTTCGACACCGGGTACGGATCTGACACGCTCCAGCGCCTGGTTGTAAAAGAAGAGCTGAGGCGCGGTATCGCGTTTATCGAGGAATTCCGCGTCAGGTCTCACGGTGAGAACGTGGTTGATGTCGTAGCCGACCTCGACTTGCTGCGCCTTCTGCAAACTCCTGATGAACAATCCCGCAACGATCAGCAGTAGCAATGAAGCCGCGATCTGCGACATGACGAAGAGGTTTCTGATCCCAAACCTTCGCCTTCCGCTTTTCAGTGCCGGCGACTCATCTTTCATAGCCAACAACAGATCGCCCCTGCTGGCATGCAACGCAGGCACTAAACCGAATATGAGTCCGGTAAGCAGCCCGACAGCGAGAGTTAAAACAATCACGCGCTGATTGATGCCGATGTCGATCGGAAGGGAAGGTGCTGGTGCGGGCAGAAATCCGGCAATCAACAACTTGATGCAGACTGGGGCCAGCAGAATTCCCAGAATGCTGCCAATCAACGATAGTTGCAGACTCTCCGTCAGTAGCTGCCTGACGAGTCTGCTGCGACTGGCGCCGAGAGCTGTGCGAACTGCCATCTCCTTTTGCCGTGCCGTCGCGCGCGCTAACAGCATGTTCGAAACATTGCTGCACGCAATTAACAAGACCAGCCCAACCAACACCGTAAACAATCCTGCCAATCCCATCAGGATGCTTCGCGCTTCCGGTGGCACGCGCGCATAGCGCTCGGTGATGAGGCTGATTCTGCGTGGCTGTTGATTGCGTTCTTTCCAGGTGTCGGGATAGGCGCCTGCAAGTTGTTGAGCCAATACATTGAGACTCGCGTGCGCCTGAGTTTCAGAGACGTTCGGTTTCAGTCGGCCCATGATTGAGAACTGGCGAACATTACGACTGTTCGTAAATCCAGGCTCGAATCCTAGTTGGGCAGACATCGGCATCGGAACAAAGATCTCCAGCGAGCGACCGAGATCGGTGCCGGTGAAACCCTCGGGCGTGATACCGATAACGGTGAAGCTGTTGTTGTTCAAAAGAATCGTTTTGCCCACTAGCCCCGCATCGCCACCAAACTTTTTTTGCCAAAAGCTGTGGCTAACGACTAGCGTCCCAAAGGTTTGATCTTCTTCGGTATGGAAGGTGCGACCGTGGGCGGCATTAACACCGAGCAAATCAAAATAGTTGGGACTAACCAGCAGGCCGTAGGTTCGATCAAACTGATTTCCCGATCGCAGCGTCGTAGAGATCTCCGTGAACGCAGTGAGGCTTTCGAACACATCGGTCTGGTCGCGGAAGTCAACGAAATCAGCGTATGACGAAGCACCGTATTGCGTTCCTGAGTAATCGCTGGTGTAGACCGAAACAAGGCGCGAGGGATTGCCGACATTCAACGGTCTGAAGAGAACTGCGTCGACGAGGCTGAAGACCGCGGTGTTAGCCCCAATGCCGAGCGCCAGCGACAGCGAGATGCCGATAGTCAACAGCGGTTTTCGTAACAGCATACGAAGGCCGAATTTGAAATCGTGGGTGAGCATTTTCTTCTCGTGTGCCTCTGCGTGGGTTGTTGATCTTAACGCTGAATATATAAACATCCAACAAATATTTCTCTCGCCAACACTCTCCGGCATTCGGGCGCAGTTTGACTCGGAAACTGAAACTTTCTTGACCATGCCTCAACGTGGCCCATAGAATTTGCGCCATGGTTAACCAAGCTCCCGCGTTACCTCCCAAAGTTGACTCAGTCCTAACCGACTTCATCGACTCCGCGAAAAAAGCTTTCGAACAAGATTTACGATCTATTGTGCTCTACGGCAGTGGAGCAGACGGCAACCTGCGTCCGGCGTCAGATGTCAATGTAATCCTCGTTCTCGCCAAATTCGATCAGAACAAAGCAGATCTGCTGCGAGAACCGCTGCGTCTGGCTGGCGCGGCTATCAAACTCAAGGCGATGTTTCTACTCGAGGAAGAGGTTCAACCAGCGTCGCAAGCATTCGCGGTTAAGTTTGCCGATGTAAAGCGACGACGACGCGTGCTCTTCGGCGACGATCCATTCGCCGTCGTTTCAGTTTCGCGGGAGGATGCAATCTTTCGTTTAAAGCAGACACTCCTAAATTTGATTCTGCGTTTGCGCGAAAGCTACATCTCCCGCGGGCTGCGTGAAGAACAGCTGGTCGCAGCCATAGCTGATACCGCAGGGCCTCTCCGCTCATCCGCCGCCACACTTCTGGAACTGGAAGGAATGACTGCGACCTCCGGGAAGGAAGCGCTTGAACAGATTTCTTCTTCACTGCCCGGAGCGGAAACGCGAAACCAGGAACTACATTTGCTATCTGAGGCCAGACAAAAGCAAACCCTTCCAGCAGGTGTCGCCGCGGTGACGCTGTTTCATCTGATCGAATTAGCCCGCCTGATGTGGGTGCGTGCCAACGACCTTAAGTGAGGTGATCGACATGAATCCTTTCGATCTCCCTGGTCCAGCATTTCTTTTATTTTACATTGCCGTTTCCGTTGTAGTGATCAGTGGAATAATCATCGCGCGTCACCAGTTGGAATCCACTGACGCCCCGCGGATCGATCTCTCCGATCCGTTATTTATTGCGTTCCTGCGTGGTGGACATTCAGAAGCCATGCGAGTCGCAGCGATTTCGTTGATTGATAGGGGACTGCTGCTTTGTAATGGCACTCGTTTGGAAACCGCTCCCGACGCGCAACCAAGGTCAGTGCGCAGGCCGTTGGAGAAAGCGTTGCTCGAAAAATTTGTTTCCAGTGACGATGCGTCTTCGATGTTCGGTGATCCGAAATTGAAGTCAACCTGCAGGGAGTATGAGCACACGCTCAAGAAAATGCGTTTGGTGCCCGATGAATCGATCACGCTACTTCGTACCCTCATTTTTGGAGCGGCGATCATCCTCCTGGGAGGAGTTGGCTTTGCGAAAGTAATCATCGCACTCGAACGAGGACGAACAAACATTGCGTTTCTAATTATCCTCGTGATTGTCGCGATCGTGATTGCGGCAAAACTATCATTTCCAAGACTGACCGCCAGCGGCAAAGCGATGTTAGAAGATATCAAGCACCTGTACTCCGGGTTACAAGGTCGTGCCTCACTTCTACAACCAGGCGGCGCAACTATAGAACCAATGATGCTGGCAGCGGTCTTTGGTGTTGGCGCTCTCGCTGGCCAAGGCTTCGCTTACGCGCACACACTCTTTCCACCTGTGACACCATTATCCAAAAAGGTCACATCCGTCAGCAGTTCATGTTCAGGTGGGAGTTCATGCGGCAGTTCATGCGGCGGCGGTGGCTGCGGCGGAGGATGCGGTGGCTGTGGAAGCTGACCACACGAACATGCTGCTAGATCGTTTTGGTCTGGGGTGGCGACCACGATTGGCGCTTGGGATTCTTTCGAATCTGGATCGCCTCGATGTGGTGGAAGTCATAGCGGATGACTTCTTTCGTGCGCGTAAACGGGAACGGCGAGCTTTGAAGACGCTTGCTGCTCAAGTTCCTGTTACGCTTCACGGCGTCTCACTTGGGTTAGCGTCGTCTGTCAGCGTCGATCCTCGTCGTCTCGACGCGACCGCACGTTTATGTGAAGAAATAAATCCGCTCTCGTGGTCGGAACATTTGGCTTTCGTGCGTGGTGGTGGAATCGAAATCGGACATCTGGCAGCGCCGCCGCGATGTGACGAAACAATAGAAGGGACTTTGAAAAATCTCGCTGCGGCCCGTTCCGTCGTCGGTGTCGCTCCGCAAGTCGAGAATGTAGCGACCTTAATCGATCCACCTCTTAGTCGCTACGATGAAGCTAGTTGGATTTTTGAGATCATTCGCAATTCGCAAAGCGATCTCCTGCTCGACTTACACAACCTTTACGCAAACGCGTTGAATTTCGGATTTCAGCCGATCGATTTCATCTCACGAATACCTTCAGATCGTGTGCGTGGAATACACCTCGCCGGCGGCAAGTGGGTGGGAAAAGACAACCAGCGTCGTGTTCTCGACGATCATCTCCACGATGTTCCTGAACCTGTTTATGAGTTGTTAGAAGAAGTGGGGGCTCGGACCGAACCTGGGCTGACGATAATTCTGGAACGAGATGGTCATTATCCATCAATTGAGTCTTTGCTTTATCAACTAGACAGAGCACGACAAGCACTGGCTCGGGGTCGCGCCCGCGGAGCAACTTCGCGAAGAGAGGCAGCAGCGTGAGCACACCAAACCTGGAGGCATTTCTGGCCCGCATTTATGTAGATGCGCAGGCCCGCGAAAGATTTCTTAGCAATCCCATGGCGGAAGCGTTGAGAGCAGGTCTGTCCGATGACGAAGTCCGGGCAGTGCAACAAATCGATCGAGTGGGTCTGGAGTTATTCGCGATGAGCCTCGAGCGAAAACGACAAAAACAGGGTGTAGCAAGCTGAGGTGACCAGGGCAGTTATGCTCGCCTGGGAGTTGCTACCGAACTGATGTTAACGCCTTCAGCGTTAACATCAGACCGAACCACAAACTATGAATTAACCCTGAAAAAGGGTTCGCCAATCGTTAATCCCGTAAGCCTCTATTCCTTGAGTTGCGTGTTTATAAAAAACCTCATCGGTTTGTATTCGAAATTCCTGAACAGACCGAGCTGGTCCATGAAGTGCGGATCGAACGCAAAACTGCTCGGCAACACGAGCCGCAGGAACCCGCTTTGCCCGAGGGTGAAAATACTCTCGCCTGTGATTCTGGGACGGCCGAGCACAACGATCTGTCCATAGGTGGCGCGATTTGAATTCGGAATGCTCGCTACTGTACCGAGGATCGGATGAGTGAACGTGATCGAACCTCTTGGTCCAGTCCACACAACGGGATTGGCTCCCTGCGCGGCGGCAAGCAGCGCCAATGTTTGATCGAACGTCGCCGACATCACAGCCTTCGGATTAATTCCATTGAAGTAGTCTCGACTCGGAGGAACACCTGAGTCGCCCGTAAGCGCAAAATCGAGAACGTGCAAGAGCATGTTCGAACTGGCCTCGCTTGTCCTGCTGCCTAGTTCGTCGGTAAACGTGTTTGTCAACATCAGGCTGAGCCACGTGGAGAAAATGACTTCACCGGAATGCAGGTTCGTGCTCGTCACAGCGTCAGCGAAAGCATTGCCATCCCACGCCTCGATAATTGCTTTCGCTTGTGCTGCGAGTGGATGCGCCGGCGGCACATCTGCGAGGGCCGCGAGCAGATATGGTTTTAGAAACCGCGCCTCGCGACCAACAGCCTTCACGCGAGCAATGTCTTTTGGAATCTCGCGCATGTCTTCGAGCGAAATGAGTCCCGTAGCGAGGCGATCGATGATGTCCCAATTGCGAAACTGCTTGCCGAGAATTTGATTGTCGGCGTTGTCGTAATCAACTGACGGCTTGTTGTTCCAGTTTGCGAGGTAACCCTGCGCAGGGTTGATCGACGTGGGTATCGGCAACGTTCCGCCCGGCCACTCAGCACTCCCGTTTCCTGGAAAAGGCAAACGAGCATCAAAGCCCGCCGGCCGCAACGGCACCTGACCAGCCTGCCAGTAAGCGATGTTGCCGATCTTGTCGGCATAGATAAAGTTGTGCGACGTAGGAATCAGCTTTACTGCCGCTTCGAAGTGCTGGATGTTGCGAGCGCGATTGAAACCGAAAAACGCGTGCACACTCTCGAGCTCGCGTTGCCAGTGGGCGCGCTTTTGAGTGATTGCATTGGCTCCACTGGTGCCGACGACAGGACCGTGAATGCTGCGCAGCACAGGCTGTATTACCGCGCTCGCCCCACGGACATTGATCGTTTCAACACGCGCTTCAAAGGCTGTACACGCACCATTGAAGACGTAGCCTGAGCCTGGGCCGCCGCCCGCGTTGCACGTAGTTTCGATGTAATGGTCCAGGTTGTCTCCGGTTGCAGTTGTTGACGTCCACGCGACATGTTCGTTGCGCCCGATAAGAATTGGTGGCACACCGGCGAAAGCCATTCCGGAAACGTTAAAGCCATTTCCACCATTGAGCTGAACTTCGTGCAGGACCTCGGGAACGCTGAAGCCCATCTGTGGGCCACCGTAAAGCATAGCGAAGCCGTTTGCACTCCGAGCCGCGCTGATGGCCCACGCGTAACTACCGAGTTTTGTCGGCACACCGAGGGATTGCCAGATCGTGCGGGCCTCATCGTCAGAGACGTCTAAGGTATGTCCCGCGACGATTTGTAGTTGCGCGTTGTTCAAACCTGACGCGGCCTTTTGCCGTTTGCCGAACGCGTCCGCTGTTGGCACTGTAACGGGAGAATCCGGATCGTTAATCCACCTGACATCGTTAAAGATAGCGAAGCCATTCGCAGGACCATGAGCCGCGATCAAGCTCTCGAGCAGCGAAAGGTTAGTCAACTCCCGCCCGCCGATCTCACCGAACCGACGCACCATGAAAGCGCCGAAGGCAATGGAATCGCGTCTGGTCCATGGCTGCGGAACGAACCCGAGGGCATGGAACTCAAAAGGCAACTTCGAGAGGGGATCGAGCGCCACCTCGCTTAAGTAGCGGTTGATTCCCGCCAGGTAGGCGTCGAAAATCTCTTGTTCCTCGGCGGTAAGCGTCGCGAACTGCGCGTCGAGCTCGGCATCCGTATAACCCGTAATGCGCGCCGCCCGGTCAGCATTCACCGCGGTCGGACCGAAGATCTCGGCAAGCCGTCCTCTGGCTGCACGGCGGTTCAACTCGAGTTGCCAAAGCCGATCTTGAGCGACAGCGTAACCGTAAGCCTCAAACAGGCCGCGATTCGTCTCAGCGAAAATGTGCGGCGTGCCGAAGTCGTCACGATAAATCTTCACCGCCTCGCCGTTGACATCGAGTGTCGTAAAGCCCGTGTGATTTGCGGTTGCTGTGACGAACGCACCAAGAATGATGGCGACTAACGTTGCAGTTACGCTGCTGAGTCGGAACAAGCGCTTGCGCATAAACGATTCCTTTCGAAGTTCAAAACCAACGAGTGTATGTGTTGAGGGCGGTGCCTGAGCTCTCTCCTAACCCACCACGCAAGGTGAGGTCGAGACTCACGAATTAGCGACGTTTGTCAGGAAACGATCAGGCGACGCAACGGACACTATTATTAAACCCAATGAAAAGTCAACGCGACGCGTTGAACTCTTGCGAACGATCAAAAAAAGTTGGCAACCGCGCGCGAGTGAGTTCATACTAAGCAATAGCTCCCACAGGTAATTTTAGTTTGGGGGTGGTGAGATGTTAGTTAGAAGTTGGAAGCTAACACCGCTCTTCTTTTACACCGCGGTTATCGTTTGCCTCTTCATTGTCACTCGCAATGAAGGACTTTCCCCGACTGTCAGTTTAGTCTTACTCGTCTCCGGCGTCTTGAGCTGGGGCTTAATCGAGTATGTTCTGCACCGCTTCGTCTTTCATTACGATGCAAAATCTGAGTTTGGAAGGAAGATCGTGTATGGCGTTCACTTATCGCATCACGAGAACCCGGATGCGCGCGATCAGATCTTCGCAAGTTTGATAATCAGTGCGCCTGTGGCTGGCGTTTACATGCTGCTGGCGAGGTTGGCCACAGGGTCGTGGCGCGCAGTCGCGTATCTCTTCACTGGCCTCGTCATAGGTTACTTCTATTACGAATGGTTGCATTTCAGATCGCACCATCGAAAAGCAAAACTTCGTATTCTCAGGTATCTGAGAAAATATCACCTGCTGCACCACTATCAGACTCCCGAACTGCGTTTCGGCGTAAGCTCTCCTTTGTTTGACATCCTGTTTGGGACTTTCCGGCCAATCGGGAAGCGCCGGCTCGATATTAATCGGCGCTGATAGCAGTCTTCGAGTGTTATGCAGCCCACGCGGTTAATTGCTGACGTACCGATTGGGCGCGGTGGTGTTCGAGTTGTTCGTAAAGCTTGAGAGCACTCTCCGCCTGCGACACAGCTTCGTTGCGCTCACCACGCTGATCGAAAGCTAGCGCAAGATCGAAAAGGATTCCGGCTTCGGCGTTTTGATCGCATGTAGTGCGCGCGATTGCCAAAGCTTCGTTGTAAAAGTCGATCGCGCGACTGACGTCTCCCGCCTGTTGATGGGCTTTGCCCAGACTGTGGAGCGTCCCGGACACACCGCGCAAGTCGCCGATCGTTTTGAAACTCTTAGTTACCTGCTCATAGAGCGCGATTGCTCGGGTCCTTTCGCCTAACGCTGCATAGCAATCACCCATGTCGCTCAAAACGTGTGCTTCGCCGTGCTTTGAGCCAATCTCCCTTGCAATCACAAGAGCCCTTTCATTGAACTCGAGCCCCAGACGGTAGTCACCCACGGCATAATGTGCCTTTCCGAGGTTGTTCAAGACGTTGCCTTGCCCGCGACGACTGCCGTTCTGCTCAAAAAACAACAGGGCTTTGTCCAGACAATCGATTGCCCGGCTGTAGTGGCCCGCGCTAACACAGGCTTCTCCCAAATTGGCGAGAGTCATGTTTTCGCCATACGAATATCCGACTTCTTTACTGATCGCCAGGGCCTGCTCAAAAAAAGTCATCGCGCGATGGGCTGCGCCGGTGGCCAGATACGCGTTTCCAAGATTATGAAGCACGTTTGCCTTGCCCAGACTCGTACCAAGTTCCTCCGCGATTACCAACGCCTGTTCGTGACACTCGATGGCGCGCGATAGTTCACCCAGGTTGTTGAAACTCTCACCCAGATTGTTAAGTGCATTCCCCTCGCCGCGAACATCCCCGATCTCCCTCGCAATCTCTAACTGCTGCTTGTAGAAGTCGGCTGCCCGCGCAAATTCACCGGAGTAACGATATGCATCGCCGAGGTTGTTCAGGGCTCGCCCTTCGTTTTGACGGTCTGAGATTTCACGGCTGATGGCTAAAGCTTCTTCGTAGTGTTCGACTGCTCGCGGTTGATCGAGCCGCAGGTAAGAGTCGCCAAGACTGTTCAAAGCGTGACCTTCCTTCATTCGATTGCGGGTCTCGCGTGCAACAGCCAATTGCTGTTCGAAATGTTTGCTGGCCGTAAGGAAGTCGCCCGCTTCCACAAACACTCGGCCGATGCTACCCAACAAATTACACTCAGCATCTCTTTGGTCCAGTCGTCGAGCACACGACAAGCTGATGTTCAGAGATTGCAGGCGTTCCTTTGCGGCCCTCCGCAGACTAAAAAGACATTCACCATCCACGCTGTAGTTGATCGACAACTGCGCGGCTAGCTGATTGCTTTCGCAGTTCTTCTCAGCCCAGAGTCGTCCTGCTCGTATGTTATCGGTCTCTTTATCAAACAGCTTTAGTGCCTGACGTAGTCTGTCTCCTCCTTCACGATACATCTGGCTCGCCCTGGTTACGAGATTTTGATAGTACTCAGCATGACGTCTCGCCGATACGTCTCGTTCGTCAGCTTCCAGACGTTCATTCGCGAAGAGTCTGCCCAAATGCTGGAGACGATAGCGTCTGGTCTGATCGAATATTTCGGCTGACAAGACGAGGCTCTGTCTTTCCAGATCGCACAGATAACGTTGATTCGGATCTTCGCAGACGCACTCCGCGGCATCACCGTCAAACGAACTTTGAAACACAGCTAATTTGCGAAACACGCTGGCCGATTCGGGACTCAACCGGCGATAACTCACATTGAACGCCGCGGTGACGCTCACGTCTTCTATGTCCTGCTGGTTAAGTAGTCCTACATCGTCTGCGAGCTGTCTGGCGTATTTGACTGGATCCATTCCCGTAACATCGAGGAAACTTCCGGCGGCACGAATTGCAAGAGGCATGTCGCCGCAAAGAGCAGCGATGCGATCCGCCATCGCTAAATCCATCTCGCGCATTTTCATCAAAAGCTCACACGCTTCGGAACGTGTGAATTCGTTTAGCAATACACGGCATCGCATACCTGGCAACGAGATGATGTTTATCGAGGTCACTAGTAAAGCGCAGCCTGGCGGTGGCTGTAACGGACGAATTTGTTTGCTGGTGGCGACATTGTCTAAAACAATCAGCACGCGCTTGTCCGTCAGGACGTTGAAGTACCGGCCTCTTAGCTCATCTACGTTCTTGGGAAGCGCTTCTTCAGGACCTACAAAAGCGCGAGTACAAACCTCGAGGGCTTCGGCTGGATCGCGTGAAAGATCGGCCGTTCCCTGCATAGCAACAAACAACTGTCCATCAGGGTAAACATGTCGCACGCGATTAGCGACGAGCATGGCGAGTTGAGTCTTACCTGATCCGCTCATGCCGCAGATGCTGGCGCTTTGACTGCTGCCGAGCTCGAACATCAAACGTTCGATCTCCTTTTCACGCCCGACGAAGTCTTCGACCGGCGCGTACAGTTGATAAACAGCAGGTGTGAAAGCGCGCCGCAGAATGCGGGCCAACTCGGGATCATCGTCCAGTAAGCGTTTCAGTTTGCTGTTTAGATCGTCCCTGGCGAGAATGTCATTCGGAGCTTTCGCCGCTGTTTCGGCGGCAAGAAGGAGATCGGGATTTTCTTTCACACTCGGAAATAACCTGGACCAGATCGTTTTTGATTTCTCCCAAGCCTCTCCACCGATCTGTTTGCCGGCTTCTTCAATCGCTTTTTCACCTCCTTTCAGCAGGTACGGCAGAACGGGAGTGAGTGCTGCAGTTAACAGAGTTGCTATCGATGCTGAGTCCATTCTAGATCTCCTATGAGCTGAGGAAGGAGTGAAGGAAATGAGACCGAATTCCTACTTCTTCACGCAAGAAAAACGTGGCCACGCGATCGCGTAAGATGGGTTTACAACTTACGCCAGATAAAATCAACCAAATTTCGAGTTTCAGATATTCGTGAGGGGGATTTAACTCCGCAAGACATGAATGTATTTGAGCTTTGTGCAAAGGCCTTGCCACGATTGTCTTCTCCGTAACGATTGGTCAAGATGGCCCTCGTCGTGATATCAGTACGCATTAATCACCTTATCCAAAACAAGGAGACAAAATGGAACGTAAATCAGCGAGCGATTACCCGCAGGAGTTGTTGGATCTTTTTCACGAATACCAGCACGGTGACATCAGCCGGCGCGCCTTCCTCGACGGCGCTGCCAAGTTCGCGGTCGGTGGGCTGACTGTAGCCGCGATTTTTGAGAGCCTCCGGCCTAACTATGCGTGGGCGCAGCAGGTCCCGGCAGAAGACAAACGTATCAAGGTCGGTTATGAAACCGTGCCGTCGCCCGAAGGGAACGGCTCGATCAAAGGCTACCTTGCGCGCCCGTCAAAAAGTGGGAAGCTGCCGGTTGTGCTCGTCATCCACGAGAACCGTGGCCTCAATCCCTACATCGAAGACGTCGCACGTCGTCTCGCGCTTGCCAACTTCGTAGCTTTCGCACCCGACGGGTTAACTTCTGTCGGCGGCTATCCGGGCAGCGACGAGAAAGGCGCCGCAGCCTTTCGCCAGGTTGATGGTAAGAAGATGACCGAAGACTTCGTCGCATCAGCCAAGTGGCTCAAAGCGCGCTCCGATTCCACGGGCAAACTCGGCGCAGTGGGTTTTTGTTTCGGCGGCGGAATGGTGAATCAACTTGCCGTGCGGCTGGGACCAGCATTGAACGCGGGTGTCGCGTTCTACGGACGGCAGGCGGCGATTGATGACGTCCCGAAGATTTCCGCGCCACTGCTGTTGCAGTACGCGGGCAACGACGCGCGGATCAACGAGGGCATCGCACCTTACGAAGCGGCGCTCAAGGCAAATAACAAGGTCTATCAGGTTCACATGTACGAAGGTAAACAGCACGGCTTCCACAACGACACGACGCCGCGATACGACGAAGAGGCCGCAAAACTCGCGTGGTCGCGCACGCTCGAATTTTTCAACAAACACCTGCGGTGACGTCGAAAGGGAAAGTCGGTGCCCCCAATGTTAGGTCAACTCATACTCTTCCCATTTAACGTCGCGCCCCTCGGGTAGATGTTGTGTGACGGTAGCCTAATTGCGCAAAACACAGCGCTCTATAGTTTGATAAGTTTCGACGTTCGGCCGGAAAATACCGAGGAGGTTGCTGCCAAACCTTAGCGCCGCGGTGCCCTCAAACTTACACCGCGGTGCACGGTGTGTTCCCTCAAACTAGCAAGTGAGAGTGCAATCGCGTTATCGCCACTCACCCTGCAACGTGAACGGCGCCCAGTAATACGGCGACGACCATCGCTTGTCGTTCATGAGCGATATCTGCGCCGCTCGTAAAGCTGCGGCAGGCGGCATCCCGTCTTTCAACATTCCTTGATAAAAGCGCAGCATCAACTCGCTCGTTCCCCAGTCGCTCACACCCCACAGACTTACGACCACGCGCGGTGCTCCGGCGTACATGAATCCGCGCGTCAGACTTACCAGACCCTCACCTCTCAAAGTCTTGCCGACGCCAGTTTGACATGCACTCAGAACGACAACCTCAGCCGGAAGTTTCAGATTGAAGAGCTCGTGTGCCCTCAGGAACCCGTCCTGCGCTTCGCCACGTTCGTCGACCAAAGAAAACACGAGCCCGGACAACTCCGGGTGCACGCTGTTCAAAAAACCATGCGTTGAAAAATGGACGTAACGGTATTGGCCCAACTCTGCACTCGTCGCTGTGTCGCGGCTCGCATCAAAATCAACAGCGAGTTTGCGCTCGGTCGCTGGAACCATCGCCATTATTTGTTCCGCTTCATGACGCGTGCCAGGAAGACGTGGAACATACAATCCTTCGGTTGCGACACCTGTATCCTCCGCCGCCGCTTTGACGAGCTGGCGGTGCTTCATTACAAGTCTTGGGCGGTCCGCGAGCGTGTTCTTATCTCGCTTAACGCGCTCATCATTTTTCATAAAGACCGGATCGGCCAGCGCCACAACACCCCTCGGCGCCTTTTGACGTTCGGCCACCTCTGATCGGATCACCGCGAGGGTCGAGGCTGAAGGCAGGTTTACGATCTCATGATCGGCGACCATTGGTCTTGATGCTTTGTCACTTGCAGCCGGCAAAGCGCCAAACGGAATGAAGTGAAGCGCTCCATCGGCAACGATGATCAATCTTTTCTTTCCCAACTGTCCCGCCGCTGGAGCAAGTACCATCCGGCTTAGCGCGGCAGCCGCTGCCGGGAGTTGTAAATCCGCTTGCGCGATTCGATTTGCGCGCTGCGCGTTTGTCTCACGCTTGACACGTACGTTCCGCGCATTCAAGAGATCGTAAAAGCGCCCGGAAGCTGTTTCGATCACAGCGCGTTTAGGTAACTCGTAGCTAGTAAGTGAGCTTGACGTCACAACCCACAGAAAGCTGCGCTGATCGCCGAGAGAATATTCAAGCAGAAGGGTGTCTGGATCGAGTACCTGACTCTGAATCTCTTTGAGTGTGAGCGGTTGTGGTTGCATTAAGGCCGCATAGTGCGGGCTTGTTTGCCTGATCTGTGTTTCAGCCTGCTGGAGGTCCTTAATCAGCGTTTGGATCTCCGCCGCGAGCGCCTCGGCTTGTGCGTGCGAGCGAGGGTGCGAAAACAATTGCATTTGGAGCTGTGCTCGAGCGTTGAGCCGTCGTTGAATCTCACGCTCGCGTTGCAGCAACGTCGCATCGACTCCCTGACGTATGTCTGCATTGGCCTCATTAAGAGTCTCAAGCAGCGAACGAGCGCGTGCCCGTTCGCTCGCTTCCAGTGCCTTAGTGTCGTGACGATCGTTCGGCTGTTGTTTGTGCAAACGCATCAGCAAGTCGATGTAGAGCTCGAAGTAATCCTGTGCCCCTTCGAAATAGGAGAGACGAAGCTCCGGGTTGATTACTCTAGTGCGAAGAGACTCGATGGTTGTGATAGCAGACTCAATCGCGGCTTGGGACGCGGCGAGGTTTCCGCGATCACGCTCGCCGATGGCGATATGTTTCAGAATGAGAGCTTCGTTGTGACGATCACTAACGGCGTACAGGAGCTCTTGCGCTTGCCGGCAGTAATCGGCCCCCTTCGCATAATCATTCAAACTCACGTGGTTAATGCAAAGGCCACCGAGCGCGGCGCCTTCACCGCGACGATCATGTTCGGCGCGAAAGAGCGGCAAAGCTTGCCCGAAAGACTCGAGTGCTTTTTGTCTGTCTCGTTGATAACTGTGGAGAAGACCGAGCGTCAAAAGCACAACTGCCTCACCACGCCGAAACCCGAGGGCACGATTGACTGACAAAGCTCGTTCAAGGCTCTCACGGGCCTTTTCCGGGTGACCCGTCTCAGCATAGAGCGGCCCAATCGCAGTCAGGACTGCGGCTTCACCCTCGCGAGAACCAGTGGCGCGAAAGATTTCCAAAACTTTGTTGTAGTAAGTGAGTAACTCCTCGGGTTTTCCCAAGTGAATATGAAGACTTCCCATCACTGAGAGCGCTATCACTTCACCCTGGGTTTCACCTGCGGCGCGAAAGAGCGGTAACGCCTGGTCAAAGTTGTCCAGTGCTTTCTGCCATTCACCTAACTTTCCGTGTATCAACCCGAGGTGAAGCAGTGACGCGCCCTCGCCACGTGCATCACCAGCCGCACGAGAGAGCGACACTGCCTGCTCGTAACTATCTATCGCCTTTTGAGTTTGCTCAAGCTGGTCGTAAGCGTAGCCGCAGATTAAAAGCACGGCCGCCTCGCCCTGAGGAATGTTAAGGGAGTGAAGCAATGTCCTCGCCGACTCGAGCTTTTCGATCGCTTTCGTAAGAGCTGCCGGTGATCCATCCTGAGCCAGTTGAAGCCCTTCGGACATTAGTCTTACCGCTGCCTCTTCCTGTGTCTTTCTGTCTTGCGCTGCAATTGGACCACCAAGCAGAAGAAACGTTACGAGTAGAAAGAGGCTGCGCTGAAAAGTTGAGGGCTTCGGCTTGCGCCATCGGGTAAGGGAAGGCATGGCAATCTCCGCTCGGTGAGTAGCCGCAGCAGGCACAAGAAACAGAGAAGATTGTTTTTTGTTCTTGTGCCTGTGTGTGGCTGAGTTTAAGAATCGCTTTTCTCGGTCTCGATGTAGAAGTTGCGATTGACTTCAAAAGTTTTGATTTCTTCAGGGAAGTCGAACGTCTGTTTTACTTCGGTGGGCGTTAGTTTGATTTCCTTGCCGTTGATTGTCACACGTACCGGCATGGCGAAACCGTTAACGACTCTCTCGTAGTTGTATGAAACGGTTTTCCCCTTCACGCTGTATTTCAATAAAGGAATCTTCGTCGTTCGCAGGTATTGATCAAATATCTTGCTGAGATCGATACCGGCTTTTTTGATGATGTACGACTCGACCTGTTCTGTCGTAACTGTCTGGTGCCAGAACTCGGCATTCAGACCACGCATGATCTCGAGCCATTTCGCGTCGTCGTTGATGATGTGGCGAATGGTGTGGAGCATGTTTCCGCCCTTGGGATACATGTCTCCTGAACCCTGTCTGTTGGTTTTATAAACGCCAATGACTGGAGTGTCGTTTCGTATACTGCGGCGAGTTCCGACCACGTAATCTTCCGCGTCTTTCTTCCCGAAGTGATATTCGACAAAAAGATTCTCTGAGTAATTCGCGAAGCCTTCGTGAATCCACATGTCGGCAGCGTCTTTCATCGAGATGTTGTTGCCGAACCATTCATGCGCTGATTCGTGAACGATGATGAAGTCGAATTTAAAGCCAACCCCGCAGGCACACGGGTCGCGCTGCAAGTAACCATTCTTGAACCAGTTGCCATAAGTAACTGAGCTCTGATGCTCCATGCCGGGATATGAAACTGTAACCAGCTTGTAGCTGTCTTCGTAAAAGGGATACTTTCCGAACCAGTGTTCAAACGCTTCGAGCGTGCGGCCGACTTCCTTGAATTGCCGCAGCGCAGCCTCCTTTTGGTGCGGCAGCACCCAGTAATCCACGTCCAACACGCCACCTTTGCCCTGGTATTTTTCAGAGAAGTGCACGTAGTTCCCGATGTTAACGTTGACGCCGTAGTTATTGATCGGATTCAAGACTTCCCAGTGATAGGTTTTCTTTTTCGCGACTGAATCTTCGTCCGTCTTTTTCAAGCGACCATTGGAGACGGCAACGAGACGCTCCGGCACCGTTACACTGATTTGCATGCCACGATCGGGCTCGTCAGATCCGTGATCCTTGTTGGGCCACCAGATACTTGCTCCGATTCCCTGGCAGGTAGTGACGATAAAATGCTCTCCAACGTCGTCTCGTCCCCAGGTGATGCCGCCGGACCACGGCGGATTCTTACTGACAACTGGCACTCCTTCGTAAAAAACTTCGATCTTATCTTCTGCTCCTTGAGGAAATTCCTTCTCGAACATCACCCAGTAGACATTACCTTCGCGTTCAAATTTGAGCTGCGAGTCGCCGTGACTGATCTTTGTAACTGCTAACGGCGGCTGCAAATCAATTTGCATTTTGTTGCCCGGTTTCAGGGTCTTGAAGGTGATTACATTCGACCCCTTCAACCGTTTGGTTTCAGGTAAGAACTCCACTTTCAAGTGGTAATGCACCAGGTCCCACCATTCACGTTCGGGCGTCACTGACCCTCGCAAAGTTTCCTGACGAGTAACGTTTTCACGTTGGGCCAGAACATCAGTAGCGGCGATGTGTATCTGCAGAAACAGTGTGATTGCAACGATTATTAATTTACGCATAGTCATCATCAAACCCCAACGTTAACGATTATCCTGAAACGCGCCGAGCCTCGCGAAATATTTTCCATGACGACACGATAAACCAGGCGACACTTGTGAGCAGTACGAGGATCAACAGCAACGGTGTGTCCCTTCCGGTCGCGACGTAGAAGCTTTTAGCACCGCCGGTAGCAAAAATTATGGCCAATGGCAATAAGGGAGGCCACTTTAGTTTGTGCGTATCGCGACCATAATCGCATCGGAAAACTACAAGCAACGCGAGTGCTGTGGCTGTTGCTTCGGAAGCAAGCACCCACTGATAAGCAATGAACCCGCCGAGCAACAGGGTGAGCAGCAGGGAGATCACTCCGCCGACCATGAGTAATGGCACTAGCTTCTTGGTCCAACTGGAAGTTTTCATGCTTAGCGGGAAGTAACGCCTTCAATACCTTAGTCTCGTTTAAGTTTACGCGGCTCCTCGCCGGGATGATACGACGCTTCGAGGTTTGCCCGAATGTCTTTGAGCGTGAGCCAGGCTGGCTTGAACTCTCCGCGTGCGTAAAGGACGGCCTGGTCCATGTAGTGCCGGCTCCCGGGATCTCCGCTGGCGCCGAAGGTGTGGATCGAGAGGGCGCGGACGCGTGGTCCAAACTCAACAACACTGACATACGATGCGCCCGCAACTCCGTATCGCCGCTTTTGCCCGCGAAAACGCGCGGCCCACAGCGTGAAGACCGCACCGTCATTACCATTCACACCGCTAACCGCGAGGCTCGGCCGCGAATCCTGAAACTCCTCACCTTTGCTTTCGTCGAGGCGTTGCAGGCGGTTGAGTTCGCCCCAGGCCACTTTCCACGTGCCAAAATCACGTTGCAGCGTATCGATAACTTCGGTAAGCGCTGTGATTGGATTTTGCTTTTCATCACGCGACACGAGTTCGTGCCAGAGACTGAAGATCGTCATAGCGACCGAATCTTGCGAACCTCGACGATTCCAGCGCACAAGCTCGTCGTGAATTTCGCGTAACGACGACTGTCCACCGGAGGGCGTATCCAAGTGCTGTTTGAGTGCTGCAACGAGTTCCGGCAAACGTTTGCCCGCATTCATTACTTGCGTGTCAAACGCCAACTGCCTCCATTCGTCAAACGTGAACGTCGCTTTACTCGAAAGGATCTCTCGCGAGATCGCGCCACGCGGATTGTCGCCTTCCTGGACCATGTATTTAGGAAATCGCCTGGGATCAGGATTGCCCTCACTGGTGAGCAGAAAAGGCGTTGTATTGCAGTTCTGCATCCATCCGGTTTTCGGGTTGGTGAGTTGCGGCAGCTCGTCGATGGTGTGATACCCCTGCCACTCCGTAGCAGGGTCGCTTCCATCCACTGGCTTGGTCCAGTCGAAACGCGGATCGCGCTTGGGAACTGCGCCGTTGTAGAGATACCAGGTGTTTCCCTGGCGGTCGGCGTACATCACGTTAC
>DAIOGT010000050.1:24651-27135 GCA_036745095.1 Pyrinomonadaceae bacterium | reverse complement strand
GGAAACACGGTCGGGATCTTCGAGGCGATCTCATCCTGCAACGCCTGCGTTTCAGGTGAAGTAGCGATGATGATGTCGTTGCCTGCGATCGAAAATTGGAATTCGTTCACGGCCTTGGACGTGATGGTGTTCGTCAACTTAACCGCGAAACTATGGCTTGGCTGGCTCCAGTCAGACGCGAGCGTCGGGTATGGAGAGTCGCCCCAGAAATTGCCGGAAGCTCCGAGGTGCGTCCACTTCTCGTTGATATAACGCACCATCAAGTTCGTCTTGTCGTTGATGGTGATATCGCCGCGAATCATATCCTGGCGCGTATCTATCGGCTGCAACTGCGACGTCGCCCAGTCGCCCACACCGGGACCAGTCGGATCCGGGAAAAGTTTTACGAACGCTAATCCCGCCGGGCTTAGCCGGTTCGTTGGGATGCGATTGCCAGGGAACGGATCGCAAACGAGCTTCGTGCGCAACGGCTCCTCAGGTGTTGGATCGGGTTCCTGACGACAAGTAGCGGGATCTCGCGGCACGGCGCCTGTCAAACTGCCGCTGAAATCACCTGTCTTCTCGGCCGCGGTGGGCACTCGCGATGAAAGCACCTGCCCGCGTCGTTCACGTCGCCACTCTTCCGACCAGAAGAAGAACACTCTGTTTTTGATGATTGGGCCACTGAGGCTGCCGCCGAAGTTGTTGTACTTCAACTTTGGCTTTGGCTGGCCAGCGCGATTCAGAAAGAAATTGTTGGCGTTTAAAGAATCGTGCCGGAAAAACTCAAACAGGCTGCCATGAAATTCGTTGCTGCCGCCCTTGGTGATCAGGTTGACCACCGCGCCCTGCGCCTGCCCGAACTCGGCGCTGAAGCTGTTGCGCTCAACACGAAACTCCTGAATCGAATCGATAGACGGAAACACGAGCAACGTGCGATTCGATCCGACGTCCATGTTGTTGACGCCGTCGACGGTCCACAAATTCGAGTTTGACTGGTTGCCGTTGACTGACATGTCAACGCCTGAGTTCAATCCAGTTCCGCGCGTGGCAAACGCGCCCCCCGCGCCTGCCTGCGTTACTGGAGAGACACCCGGCACCATCAATGCGAGCTGCGCGTAGTTGCGGCCGTTGAGCGGCAGCTCTGTTACCTGTTTCTCGGAGATCAGACTGCTGACCTCACCGCTGCGTAGTTCGACCGGAGCCGCTTCGCTGGTGACGGTAACTGTCTCAGTTACCTGTCCGACTTGCAGGTCAAGATTCACAGTCTTGTTTTCGTTAACGTGAAGCTCAACGCCCGTCGTGATCGTTTTCTTGAAACCCGTCGGCGCGGTAGTGACTGTGTAAATACCGGCAGGTAGGCTGGTGACGGTGTAGAAGCCATCTTCCGTTGCGGTGACGTTGCGCGTCTGACCCGTCTTCTCGTCAGTGATCGTGACCTCTGCTTTAGGCACCGCGGCGCCTTGCGGGTCTCTCACCGTGCCGGTGATGTTTCCGGTAGTGCTCGACTGGGCGTGCACGCCGACAAGCAGACCAATACTCAACAGCAGTAATGACGCGCGCACCCAAGACGTAATAGACATACGAGACCTCCTCGGAATTTCCGGAAATGAAATCAAGACTTCCTAAACCGCCCGACGGACCGTAGAGAGCAAATTTCTCTTGCTAAAGTTGTTCAGAGTTACTTTGTTGCAGAGGCTGACAAAAGTTAATCCTATTCCTTATTCTTGTCAAGGAATTTTTAGCTCCCTATCAATAATTTTTAAGGCAGGCTTTGTTCGCAGCGCCAACAATGACGCAACGTTTATGTTACTGAGACTGAGGCAAATTTACTGGCGAGAACCAGGCTGAGCGCGCCCATTAGAGTCGGCTCAGGACCAAGCGTGGAAGCGATGATTCGAGTTGAGGGTAGGCCACGGCAAATCGTGGCTTCGACAGTGTTCTTGATGTCAGCCGAAATTACCGGCCAGGCTCGCACAACCGGTCCACCAACGATCACAGCCTCAGGCGCGAGGCCACGGATTAAGTTTGAGATTCCGACTCCGAGATAGTAAGCCGTCTGCTTTAAAGCCGTACGAGCCGGACCCTCACCACTCAATGCCATATCGATCAGTTCGCCAAAGGTTGTAGTGCCACTGCCGTTCCTTTCGCCCGATAAGGTTTTGAAGCGCGCCAGCGCGGAACGTTCAGAGGCAAAGGCTTCCCAACACTCACGACTTCCAGACGCACACGCCACTGGCGCACCCTGGCCAATCGTCATGTGTCCGAACTCACCTGCGGCGCCGTTTTCTCCGCGATAGACCTGACCGTCGAAAACTATTCCGGTGCCGACGCCGTCTTCAACGAGCACGAGAATGAAGTCTCGCACTTCGCGAATCTCGGGCCGTCCAAACCACAGCTCAGCATGTGCCGCGGCGTTGGCATCGTTGTCCATCGTCACAGGTAATCCGGTCCCGTCACTTATTTGACTTGCGAGCGGCAAATTGCACCACTGGAAAGTGGGAA
>DAIOGT010000050.1:0-24551 GCA_036745095.1 Pyrinomonadaceae bacterium | reverse complement strand
GTCCCGTCACTTATTTGACTTGCGAGCGGCAAATTGCACCACTGGAAAGTGGGAACGAACAATTCCTTGCCTTCGGGATCGACGAGTCCTGGAAGACTGACGCCGATCCCCTCGATCGTTCCGTTATTTCGCCTGATAAATTTTTTCGCGCGATCGATGATCTCTTTTGTCGTCCTGGCGGCGTCAGGGCTGGTTTCAAACTGCTCCTGGTCCAATACGCGGCCGGCCAGATCGCTCGTAGCAACGATTGTTCGCGTCGTGCCGATGTCCACGCCGATGGCGACGGCGTCCGCGGTACGAAGCGACAGCAGGATTGGCGGCCGCCCACCCGTAGATTCACCACTCACTTCTTCGATCAGGCCATCGACCCGTAATTCCTCTACGATTAAAGAAACCGTCGAACGCTGGAGCGCCGTTTCGTGAGCGATCTCAGCGCGCGAGATTGGTCCTCGTTCGCGAACGTAGTTAAGCACGATCTGGCGATTGATATCGCGGATCGTGTTCGAACGGGCCACGTTTGCTTTCTTTAAGTCAATTCGTCGCATATCGCAAAACCGCCGGCGCCGTGGCGCCCAAGGAAGGAAATTAGAAGGAGCGGGGCCGAGATGCAAATAGGGTAATCGATAAGAATAAGTAGTACATAGCCAACAATCCGTCAACTGCTTTTGTAGTTTGGGCATAAAGACGCACAAATCTTAAGCTGCGAATTCAGCCCTTCACGAGGCTAACTTTTCTGGCCTTCATGTGCAGAGCGGCGTTATACTGAGCCCCACTCAAACACCGGGAGGCCTGCTATGAATCGCTTAATGACCGCGCTTATCCTCCTATTAATTATTGCAGCCCCCGTTTTATCTCAGTCGAGTCCTCCGGGTGGCCCGCCGCCAATCGATCGCAGTAACAACGCTGATCGCATTCGCCAGCAGGACATGAGTCGTCGTGAATGGCAACTCAGAAATTTTGGAAGAGAGCCAGGCGCTCCAAAAGATGAACGGCAAGTCAAAGCGTTGATGGAGCAGACTCAGGAAGACTTCACTCGCATCCTGACGCTCCACAACGAAATCGCCCGCGCGCTGTCGTCCAAAAACGATCTCAATTACCGGTTTGTTTCCGATGCAACGGCCGAGATTAAGAAACGTGCGAGTCGCGTCCAATCAACCCTCGCCCTCGGCCTCTCTTCGGAAGACACTCCGATTGAAGCGAAGTCAGATACCGAGATCAAAGATTCACTCATAAAACTCTGCAAAGAGATCCGTAGCTTCGTCACAAACCCTGTCATCGAGAACCCAACCACGGTGGACGCGGACCAACTAACCCGCGCGCGCCGCGATCTCGAGACCCTCATCCAACTCAGCGGCCTGATAAAGAAAGACGCCGACAAAATCAGCAAGCGGAACTAGAAGAGCGATATGGACAAGCGGCAGCTCACTGTGATTCTTCAGGATCCGGCAAGTGCCACCTACCGGTTGTTGAGCCTGTGGCGTAATGTTCCGCTGCTGTTGATGCGTGAGGTCGATTGGGAGCGCGGGCCGCTTGTGTTGATCGGAACAGAGGATCGGATGATGTGGCCGCTGCTTCCTCCGGGCAGTCTGGTTCAGTTGGACCAAAGGGAGCGCACGATTGCAGAGGGCCCGTTTTCGGAGTTTGAGCGGCCTATTTACATGATCGAGTACAGAAACAGATTTTTGTGCTGCTATGCACAGCGTCGCGGCGACACTCTCCGGCTGATGTCACACGGCGAATCACGATTGCCGCCCGCCATCGCAGTTCCTTTTAAAGAAGCGAGAGTGCGCGGCCAGGTGACTCCCATCTTTCGCCCTCTCGCAACCAGAGGCAGTGCCGCGGGACGCCCGGGAAAGCGTCACCGATAACGTTTGGATGCACGTCTACGCAACGGCGGACTATAAAAAGCTTCCAACCGGCGCCATGTCTTGATCGTCGTTAGCGAATGCGACGGTGCATAACCAAGTCTCTCCGCTTTGATCGCCAAACCCGCATAACTCAGCGTCGTTCCGGTCTTGCGTTTCAATTGAATGAGCGTTTTGGGAAGACACTGATCTCGCCTGACGCCCATCGCGCTCATGTGCGAAATGAAATCACGGTCCGGAAAGAGTAACTCTGCCGCGAAGATTTCAGCCCCGACTTCCAAACTCTTACTGAGATTGGATTGATCGCAATAGGAAATGCCGAGGTCGCGATCGCGAAAGAAGTGTTTCAGCTCATGGGCCATGGTGAAGACCATCGGATCCTGCGGCAACCCCTTCGCGAGCATCACCGTGGCTCCAAGATGATCGTTGATAAATGCCCCGCGCAGATTTCTGAATCTGTAGGGCCACTCGTCAACTTCGATTCCATAGCAGGCGTAGATTCTTTTGAGATCGCTGGGGAGGACGCGTGGTGAAGACAAGCCATGTTCGGCGCGCACTTGTCGCGCCAGTAGTTTGAGATCTTCGTAATATTGTTGAGTGTTCACTTGTGTTTTCCCCCTTTTCGACCAGCCTTTGGTCGAGTCTTGCCCTGGTACATACCGCGAGCCCGGCGAAACTCGGCGTACTTTTGCAGTTCCTCCAGATCGGCTGGATGCAACTGTCGCGCGGTGCGCAGAAGGGCTTTAAGATTTTCATCTTCGTTTTCGTCGAATAGTTCCGATGGGAAGAACGATATGATCGAGACACCGAAGAAGCGTGAGATTCGTTCGAGGTCTTTGACGCCCGGACGATAAGCTCCTGTTTCCCACCTCGAGATCGTGTTGGGGGCAACTTTCAAGTGAGTTGCGAGTGATTCCTGTGAGAGTCCTTCACCGCTGTTGTAATTAACGCGCAGATCTTTGATCTTCGCTGCGATTTCGTCGAGCAGATCCATTCGCTATTCCTCTTTTCTCATCCTTTATGAGGACGACATTTAACCAATATCGTTGACAAGGAGGCAGAGGGCTCGTATTATACGCGCACGGCCTAAATTTTCAACAGAATAGGGCTTGACCCTCACATGAAATATCAATTTTTTCGCAAACGTGTTTTTCTCGCGTCAATCACAACGGGCCACACTTCTTACATTCTCGCGGAAGTTGAATCGAGTCGCGGTGGTGAGTACAAGTGGGGTCACTGCATGTTGACGATTGCTGATTGTCGTCGGCGGATTCAACTGGAGTTCTTTCTCGGCACGGTGCGTTCGCGCCGTGAAAGTCTGCGGAAACTCGATCTGCTGATGAAGGTGCTCGGATCGTTTCGCAACGCGTTGCTTGCCGAGGCTCAGGCGATTACCCAATTCGAGCGTGCCTCAAAGCGCAAGACTTTAAAGCCGCAAAAAAGCACCAAAGGCACCTGAAGCAAGGTCTAAGCGGGAAGCTGACGCTCGTGCGCCGGCCCCGACCGCGAACCTCGGTTGCGCTAACTTTCTTTTGTGCCCTTGTGCCTTTTGTGGCTAACTTCTTTTGCGCCCTTGAACAGGATAAACACAGACGTGGTCATCATCGGCGCCGGGCCAACGGGCCTTTCGCTCGCGTGCCAGTTCATCAGGTATGGAATTGACTTCGTGATCGTTGAAAAGAACGACACGGTCACACCGTTTTCGAAAGCCATCGGCGTGCACGCACGCACGCTCGAGATCTATGACCAGCTGGGACTGGCCCAGCTCGCCATCGAGCGCGGCGCCATTGCGAATCGGGCACGGTTAGTCGAAGGCGGCAAGGTGCGCGGGGAAATGCATTTCGGAAACTTTGGTAAAGGTCTCAGCCAGTATCCCTTCGTGCTGATGCTGGAACAGAGCCGGAATGAGGAGTTGCTGTACGAGTTTGTTCGCAGTCACGGTGAGGACGTGCGCTGGAACACCGAGCTTGAAAGTTTTTCTCAAAGCAACACGGGCGTTACTGCCCACGTGAAAACATCTTCCGGCGAATCACAGACGATCAGCGGAAAGTATCTTGTCGGTTGTGATGGTGCGCACAGTCGCGTCCGGCACGCTTTAGGTCTCAAGTTTGAGGGCAGTACGTTCGAGCGGCTATTTTATGTTGCCGATGCACGCGTTGATTGGGAGTTGCCACACGACGCGCTGCACGTTTGCCTGGGGCGAGATGTTTTCACTGCCTTCTTCCCCATGCCGGGCGAGGATCGCTATCGCATCGTCGGCACTTTCCCCGAAAGCAAGAACGAGCAAGAAGGTGAAATCCTTTATGAGGAGATCGAACGAGAGATTAAAGAGCAGGCAAAACTGTCGCTCGACATCTCGGATGTGCGGTGGTTCTCGCTGTACAGAGTTCATTCGCGACGCGTGAACAAGTTTTCCGAAGGGCGATGTTTCGTCGCGGGCGATTCGGCGCACATTCACAGCCCCGCGGGTGCGCAAGGCATGAACACGGGAATCCAGGATGCTTACAACCTGGCCTGGAAATTGGCGCTCGTGATCAAAGGCAACGCGGAAGAGGGCCTCCTCGACACTTACAACGAAGAGCGACTCGCAAACGCGCAGCGACTGCTCGAATCCACGGATAGGATGTTTGAGCTAGCGGCGAGTCCGAACTGGGTATTGAGTTTTATTCGGACCACGATTTTTCCCCCGCTTGCGGGATTAATAACGAGGGTTGATGCAGTACGTACGCGACTATTCAGACTGGTCTCGCAGATCGGCGTCAATTATCGAAAGGCTTCATTGAGTCATCACACTGGTGACGAGCCAGCTCACGTCAAGGCGGGCGATCGGCTGCCGTATTTCATCGTCGACGGCCAAAGCATTTTCGAGAAGCTCAAGGAGCCGAAGTTTCATTTGCTGCTGTTTTCAAACAGCCAGCCCCCGGAAACATGCGCGGAAGTTGCGCGCCAGTTTGGAAATCTGGCTGACTGCCACGTCATACCGGTAACAGAGCGTGTCAGTGAGATTTTCGAAAAGAAAGACGAGTTTAGTGTGTTCCTGAGACCTGACAATCACATCGCGTTCATGTCGTCGGAAGTGCCCCCGTCCCTTGTTGGAGAGTATTTGCAACTGATCTCAATTAAATCCGTCTAATCCGTGGCCTAAAGACGTTTCAATTCATTCCTGTGACCGTCCTGAATAAACGTGATTCCCGTAGTCGTACCATCTTGAACGTTAAAGATTACGGTAGCGCCGTCAAACGCGATCGGTTTGAACGTAATCTGGTCCAGGGGCCACAGACTCACCGGCTCTTGCGCGCCCGCAGCTGCAAACAGTTTTCCATCCTTAACCGTCATCTCGACTTCCAGCCCGTGTTCGCCTTTGTACTTGCCGGCGTAAGACTGGAGCGTCGCGAGATCGATTTCAGGTGGCGGCGGCGCTCCGGCATTCTTCAACATCTCGACAATCTCGGTATTGTCCTTCGTCAGCGCGGCGGCGAGCGCCACCTGAAGTGTTTCGACTTTTAGCTGACCACTATCAATTGCCTGGCGGACCCGTTCAGCTTTTCCTTCATGGACCCCGCCCATCAACATTCCAAAAACGCTTTCCTGGCCAAACGTGATCCAAAATCCGTTGAGATCGCGAATGATGACTTCGCGCATGCCATAGAACGTATTGTGTGGACCTTCAACGACGTCCACGCGGTCTTTGAGTTCCGCGAACACTGCGTCAACGTCCTCGGTGTAAGTGTAAAGATCAACTTCGCGGCGGTGCTTCGTGCTCGTCTCGCCACCCTCGCTGAACATCACTTGCCCATTTCCGAACGATACGATGGCGAAGCTTAAGCCGTCGGTTTCATCGCCGTGAACCTCGACAACACGAAATCCAATGTTCTCATACCAATCTACAGTGGCACGCACATCCGGTACGTGAATCATTGGGACCACATTTCTGGACATTAGAGCGCTCCTTTCCTTACCGGTAGTTTCACGCAAAGGCGCCAAGGCGCAAAGCAGAGACGCAAAGTAAACCTGTGCTAAAATTCGCCGCCGATGCCAACATCTACGGTTCCGACAGAAACGCGCCGGCTCGTTTCCCTCGACGTTTTTCGGGGTATCACGATCGCGGGGATGATCCTGGTGAACAATCCCGGCACGTGGGAACACATCTACTGGCCGCTTCAACACGCAAGCTGGCACGGTTGGACCCCAACAGATCTCGTCTTTCCCTTCTTCCTGTTTATCGTCGGCATCGCGATCCCACTTGCATTTGCAAACCGGCTCGAGCGCGGCGGCAGCAGGCGCGACCTGTACATCAAGATCGTCAAACGCACCGTCATCATCTTTGCGATTGGTCTGTTTCTGAATGGCTTTCCATACTTCGCACTCGCTGAATATCGCATACCCGGCGTATTGCAGCGCATCGCTGTCTGCTACTTCTTCGCGTCGGTCATTTTTCTCAACACGAAAGTCAGAACGCAGATTGCGATCACGATCGGGTTACTGATTTTTTATTGGGCACTCGTGAAGCTTGTTCCGGCGCCGGGTTTTGCAGCCGGCGATCTTACTAAAGAAGGGAGCCTTCCATCGTTCGTGGATCGCGTTGTGTTGGGGAAACACGTGTGGTCGCAGGCGCGCGTTTACGATCCGGAAGGGATTTTGAGCACGATTCCAGCGATCGCGACGACGTTGATGGGAGTGTTAACCGGTCACTGGCTGCGGACAGAAAAGACGCGGTACGAAAAGACAGCGGGCATGTTTGTTGCCGGAGCGGTTTGCGTTGCGCTCGGTTGGGCGTGGAATTCGTTCTTCCCGATTAACAAGGCGCTCTGGACCAGCTCGTACGTGCTGTTCACCGGTGGCCTGGCGTTACAGTTTCTCGCGTTCTGTTACTGGTTGATCGACATCAAAGGATATCGGCGTTGGGCCAAGCCTTTTGAGGTCTTTGGTCTGAATGCGATTGCGCTTTACGTCGTTGCGGGCTTGATGGCTTCACTGCTGGGCGAGATCAAGCTCGGTGGAACGCCTCTGGGCGCGTGGATTTACAACACCTTGTTTGCGTCGTGGGCGTCGCCTGTCAACGCTTCACTCGCGTTCGCGATCTCGTTTGTTTTGGTTTGTCTCGGACTGATGTGGATTCTCTATCACCGCAAGATCTTTTTGAAAATCTAAGTTTTCAAACGCACCTTCGCCTCATCAATTAACCGGTTGTTGTTTTCGTAACTCAGCGGCACTTTTTGCTCGGGTGGATACTGGTGGCGTTGATACACCGGGTAAGCTTCCGTGCGGAGGTGGGCCAGCATGTGATGGCCGCGTCGCACTTCACGCTCGTGACGAAGCGCCGAGATGTCGAGGGGCGCCACAACGATCCGTTCCCCCGGTCCGGGCGACGCCTCAGCAAGCATTCGACCATCGAAATCAACAACCTGACTGCCGCCGGGCCAGGAGTATGGCGGATAGTGTTTCAAACTCGCACCCTGATTTGCGGCGACGACGTACGCAGTGTTTTCAAGTGCGCGACAGCGATTCACGATGGTCCACCAGGCCATCGGCTCGGTTGCGCCCCACGGATCCATGTAAGCTGAAACGCGAATCAACACTTCAGCGCCATTCGCCGTCAACTGTCGCATCGCTTCAGGAAATAGCCAGTCATAACAAATTGCACAGCCGAGTTTCCCAATCGGCGTATCGGCGACCGGAAAGAGTGGCTCGTCGTACCCAGGCAAATCGTGTGGACTCGTGTGAACCTCGTAGGGAATCCACGTGTTCACTTTTCGATACTTGTAGAGCACACCCTCAGGGCCGATCAGACATGTCGTGTTGAAAACGTGGCCCGGCCATTTCGGATCGACTTCAAGCATCGAGCCGCTTTGAATGTAGATGTCGTGCTCTTTCGCTTTCTGTTGCAATCGCTCCGTGTGCTCGTTTGGAATCTGGATGGCGAGCTTATCGATCAACTCCGCTGCGGTCTCGAAAACGGGGGCTGAGTGTGCAAACTCCGGAAACACGACGAGCCGCACGGGCAGAAACGGCGCAGCACCCGCAACGGCCGAGTCGATCATCGAGAGCATGCGTTCCGTGTTTGCACGCATCCCGCGTCGATCCAATGGGTTTGCGAAGTCAGTTTGACAGGCCGCGACTGAATATCTGATGTGGTTCATCTTGCCAATCCTGTTACTCCGGCAATCCTGTCCAGGTAAGACGTAACAACACGGGTGTTGTACTTCTCCATATACCGCTGCCTCTCGACCGTCAACGGGTATCGCTCGGGCCAGCGATACGGATACCCGCTCATACCATGAAACGGCAGTGGTCCAACCTGATCCGGACTCGCTGAATTGATATCCATCTCCTTACTGAACCCGTCCCCATACAAAAGGAACGTGCGCGTCCACCCTTGTGGCAAGGGCGGCAGCTTGTCGGCGGCGAACGATAATGACAACTCATCACCGGGTCTGGAGATCACAAACATGTCGTCTGACGCGAGCAACAACTCACGCACGTCGCCCTCGCGAGTGTACCTTCCAGTCATCACCTTCCACGGCGATGTAAACGAGACTCGCTTGTAATCGTAGGTGTACGGCTGCCGGCCGTCAGGCGAGTGCTCGTGCGAGAAGCCGCGCCACCGCAGGTCCGCAACGGATGGATCGAGTCGTGTTAATCGCAACGGGAAGTTTCCGCCTGACGTGTCGACGAGTATTTGGTCCCAATAGATCCGCATGTTGGTAACAATCCGCACGTCACGACTCGCACTCAAAAACTTATCCGTTAAATCAACAACTATCGTCTGCGGTCGTCCCACCGGTATTCCGACATTTTCGACAACCGTGCGCCAGCTTCCGCGTTTATCTTTCACCTGAAGCGCCGGCAGTTGAAGACTCTTGCCACTTTGCGACGCCGCGAGGTTATCGCTGGACCACGCGTAATCCGTCCATCCGGTCAGCAGCAGCTTGATTCGCGAAGACGAAACCGTATCCAGCTTCAACGTCAACTCGTGCTGGTCTGCATATCCACGTATTCCATGGAGCTTGAAATCATCGGGATACTCGCGATCAATGCGCGTGATCCGCGACAACACATCGTGCCCATGTTCATCAACGGCGGCGACCGGCGGACGAGCATCTCGCGTCGAGTAGATCTTGAAAGGCCGCGGCGGAACTGTCAGTCCTTCGTTCGGATAAACTTCAACGCCCTGCGGATGAGCCACCGAGATCAACTGCATCCGATCCAGGAACAACGCCTCCTCGAGCTCGTTCGTCACACGCAGCTCGTATCGCCCGTTGCGCTCACGTAGCTGATCGCCGCGAATGCGCACGTATTCATCGGGGTCCGGTGTGTTGAAGATGCCGGGCGCGTCGAGGTGGCCCATCTCGCCGCCACCCATGAAATCGGTGACGAACTCAAAGCGCTCGCCATTCCACACGTATAGATAAGGACACGAAGATGGTTTGCGATCCAGCTCCGTGAGCGTGACCGACTTGTTCGCGATCTCCGTTTCAGCCTGAACAATTCCAGCGGGCCACAGCACGCGCACAGCATCCACTGTTGTGCGTTTGCCGAGTCCAAACACGATGTCTGCGGGCGCCGGCGCCGGAGAGGCGGAATAAGTTTCGAGCTTCTGTGCAAGACTTCCGGCGCGCACCTCGATCTTCGCGCCGACGCCACTGCGGTTGCTGACTTTGCCGGCCAGACCGACAGCTAACGAACCATTCGTGCCGCCGTCATTACGCGCAACTTTCAACACACCAAACCGGCCAAAGATAATATCGGTATCGCCGTCGCCATCAATATCGCCCGCTGCCAGCAGGCGCCCGCCTTCTGCTTTGATTTTTTGTGTCGCAGTTGAAGTTACATCAACCCACGCGTTGCCGGTGTTTCGAATGATTCGAAGCCCGCCATGAGTCACCAAAAGCAGATCAAGTAGACCGTCGTTGTCGTAGTCGAGGAATTGTGCTGCAGTGCTACCACCTTCGCTTTTCGTAATCTCAAAACGTTCTTTGCCGTTGCTAAGCGCGAGATATCCAGCCATGTCGCCAACCGGTGTGGCGAAGTAGAAATCAGTAAAGCCGTCCTTGTTTACGTCACCCGCCGCGACGGTCATGGCGCCTTTCACCGTGAGGCCGACTTCAGCTGCGACGTCGCGAAACGTTCCGTCGCGCATGTTGCGCCAGAGCGAAATTTTTTCACTCGAGGCAACGAGAAAATCCATGTCGCGACGGTTGTCAAAATCGGTGGGAACGATTGCATAAACCGGAGCTTTATCGACCAGTTTCGCTGCCGCAGTTTGATCGCTGAACGTGCGGTCGCCATTGTTTCGCAGCAACAGATTTCCATCGCCGCCCAGAAGTAAATCCAGATCGCCGTCGTGGTCGAAATCGACAAACGCTGCGGTTGCTGACGAGTTCGGCGTCACGGGAGTCGCGGGAATTTTTGCTGCGGTCGTTACGTCAGAAAAACTTCCGTTCCCGTCGTTATGATAGAGCGTGCCGCCGCCGTGGCGGAGAATGAACACGTCGGGCTTTGTGTCGTTGTCGTAGTCGCCGGCGATGGCGGCGGTTCCCGGCGTTTTTGCTTTGGAAAGTGCGCCGGCTTGCTCTGTGACGTCGGTGAACTTGCCTTTGTCGTTGCGCAAGAGACGTAGTCGCGAGTCGGCCACTTCGAGTAGATCAAGATCGCCGTCGAGATCGTAGTCAAAAAGCAAGACTGCGCCGGTTGGACGATCGTTAACGGTGGCGCCTGCGAAAACAGGCGGTGGCAACACTTCCGACGTCACGTCGCTGAAATAAACGTTCGGCGTTCGCTTGTCGACGAGCTCAGGCTCGGCCCCAGTGGAAGCTAGGGCCTCGGCGTAACGTCCTTGTTCGAGATAATTGGTTCCGAGTGTCGTGCCGGTACCACGTTGTCGCAGGTCCTGAAACTGAGCAATGACTTTCGAACCTTCTTCTCTTTGACCGGAGCGGATCAAGGAGGTGCCGAGGTTGTAGAGCGCGGTGGCGTTGTAAGGCTCTGCGGCCACAGCGATGCGCAGCGCTGCGATCGCTTCAGGGTACCTCCGTTGCTGTGCGTAAAGTTGGCCCACATTTACGTTCGCGCCCACGTCATTTGGATCGACACGAAGGACTTTCTGAAACGCGGCGATTGCTTCTTCAGGTTTGTTCTGCGTTTTTGCTGCCAGACCGAGCAGGTAGTGTGGCTGCGGAGCCGCTGGCGCAGCGGCGATCGCGGCGCGTAACTCTTTTTGAGCGGCAGGCAGATCCGGAACGTTGAAGAGCGCGATGCCGAGATTGATGCGCGCGAGCGCAAGACCCGGATCGAGTTGGAGCGCGCGGCGGAAAGCATCTGCAGCTTCTTTGTGTTTGAACTGCTCGAGCAACGCGACGCCCAGATTATTGGCGCGGTATGCGTCTTCGCGGGCGTTTGGTTTTGATGGTGCGTCTTGTAAATGGGCAGTCGTCAAGACGCCGGTTGTTAGTATCAACAGAAGAAGAACCGTTTTTCGCATTGTGCTACATTGTGACGGAGTTTCAGGCAAAGGCGCAAAGCCGCAACGAAAGTTCAGCGTCAGCTCTTAGGCTGAACCCGCGGACTTTCAACGAGCAAGCTAAAGCTTGAACTCCAAAATCCTGCTTATGCTCGTGAAAACAATTCCCCTGGCAGTCGTGCTGTCATTGCTCGTCCTACTTGCCGCCTGTCGTCCAGCTAACATTCTCCCAACACGATCTTCTCCGCAATATAACGAGCTCGTCCGCACATTCTATATCGGTCTCGCTGCCTTGCAGGTCGGTCACGACGTTCAGGCTGACGCGAAGCTTCAGCAGTTTACCCAACTCGCTCCGACTGAGCCTGCTGGTTGGGCCAACTGGGGTCTGCTCGCGCTGCGACAACGAAACTACGACACCGCCGCCGAGCGACTCAACAAAGCGCGCGATCTCGCGCCCGACAACGGCGAGATCTTCTACCTGCTCGGACTTCTCGAAAGCAGTCGCGGCAACACGCCGGAAGCTATCACAAATCTCCGGAAGTCCGTCGCTCTCGATCAGAACAACCTGATCGCGATCTACAAACTGGCGGAGGAAGTTGAGCGACAGGGAGACGACAAAGGCGTCGAAGAGTTTCAACAACTGATACAAAAGATTCTGGCCGCACAGCCTGACAACCTGGCCGCTCTCGTTGAGTTGAGCCGCATCGCCGCTAAGCGTGGTGATGCCGAGACTGCTAGATCAAGCGTGGCGAAAATCAGTGCGCGCTCATCCTCGTGGCCAGACGAAGTGCGGCAACAGGTCGCCGCCGTTGAGAAGGCGATTAGCAGTGGTGATCTGCGTGCGACCGCAACACAAACAACTTTCCTGCGCAATGTGCTGGTGCGTTTACCCGGCTACAGGCGTGATCTCGCGGCTATCAACCCACCACCCGGCGAAGAAGCTACTCCTCTTACACAGTTCCTGAAGTTAGAAGCACCTGTCTTCAAGACTGCTACACCCGATTTATCCACTGCATTCAAACTTGAGCCTTTAAGTACCGCCACCGATAAAACAGATTGGATAGGCGCGATCTCCTTGGGTGGCCAAGGTGCGCCAGTTATTGCCACGGCGTCAGCACGCGAAGTTCGACTGGCGAGCGGCGCAGTCCTTCCCTTTCCCGGTGGAGTATCGCAAACGGCTCCCACAACCCAAGCCATCTTGCCCGCCGATTTCACTTACGACTTCAAAAGTGACCTCGTGTTAGCTGGAGAGGGCGGCGTCCGCTTGTTCAGGCAAGACTCGGCATCCGCTTTCACTGACGTCACCGCCGAAACCAAACTCCCCGCGACTGTAGTCAATCGCAAATACTGGGCAGCGTGGGCCGCGGATATCGAAGCCGACGGAGACCTCGATCTTGTTCTTGGATCGGAAAAAGGACTTCCCGTCGTCTTGCGAAACAATGCTGATGGCACTTTCGTCGAGATTCAACCCTTCGGCGGTGTCATCGGACTCGTCGATTTCGCCTGGGCGGATCTCGATGCCGACGGCGATCCCGATGCTGCGCTCATTGATGGTTCCAGCAGGCTCTACGTTTTTAGCAATGAGCGGCAGGGACAATTCACTGAACGCTCCGTGCCAATCAGATCGGCAGTCCGTGCAATCAGTGTTCTCGATCTAAATAATGACGGCGTTCTCGATTTGGCAGTCGTGCAAAGCGACGGCAGCATGATGCGGCTTTCTGATAAAGACCATGGAGCGACTTGGGAAAGTGCGGAGGTCATTAACACCCACGCGCAACTCGGGACAAATACTTTGCGTGTCGCGGATCTCGATAATAACGGGAGCCTTGATCTGTTGTTAATACCTGCGGCGCGAATCTGGCTGAACGACGGCGAAGGCAAGTTCACTGAATTGAACAAGTCATCGCATCCGGAGCTTGTGTTTGACGTTTCGGATGTAAACAACGACGGTCGACTCGATCTGTTGGCTCTTTCAAAAGACGGGCAGCCGCAGCAGGCAATCAACCAGGGCACAAAAAGTTATCACTGGCAGGTGGTGCGACCACGCGCCACGAATGCCGTAGGCGATCAACGTATAAACCCGTTCGGCGTGGGCGGCGAAATGGAGATCCGCTCCGGCCTGCTGGTTCAAAAACAACCAATCACTGGACCACTGCTTCACTTCGGACTCGGCGAACAAACGAGCACGGACGTGATTCGCGTCACCTGGCCCAACGGCACTGTGCGCGCCGACTTCGAAGTCAAACCTGATCAGGCAATCGTGATCGAGCAACGTCTAAAAGGCTCGTGTCCCTTCTTGTTTGCTTACAACGGTAAGCAGATGGAGTTCGTTAAGGACGCGGTGCCGTGGGGCTCCGCGATTGGCTTACGCATCAACACACTCGGAACAGCGAGCGTTGAAGCGACTGAAGAGTGGTACAAGATCGGACGCGATCAGCTCGTGCCGCACGACGGCTTTTACGACCTGCGAATCACTGCGGAGCTCTGGGAAACTTACTACTACGATCAATTTGCGCTCATGGTTGTCGATCACCCGCAAGGGACAGAAATCTTCGTCGATGAACGTTTCGTTATTCCACCGGCAAAGCTGGAGGTCACGACTGTTTCAACACCTCAGCCGATTGCGCGGGCCACTGATGAGAAGGGGCAGGACGTAACGAGCGTCGTAAACAAGCTGGACGGAAACTACCTCGATACGTTCGAGCGTGGAAAGTACCAGGGCGTCGCGCGTGAACATTACGTCGAGCTCGATCTCGGCGAAAACGCGCCCGCGAACGGTCCCCTCTGGCTGATCGCAAACGGCTGGATGCATCCAACAGACTCTTCTATTAATGTGGCCATCAGCCAGGGACAGCAGGAGCCGGCGAAACCCCTGAGTCTGGAGATCCCTGATGGGCGAGGCGGCTGGCAAGTCGTGCGGCCAAACATGGGCTTCCCCGCAGGCCGCAAAAAAATCTGCCTGTTTGATCTGACCGGTGTGTTCAAGGCAGGAATTCCGCGTCACTTGCGATTGCGAACTAATCTGGAAATTTTCTGGGACTCATTCGAGTGGGCGGTTGGAGCGCCCGATGCGCAGTTGAAAACGACGCGCCTGAATCCTGAGTTGGCGGATCTTCATCATCGCGGTTACTCTGTTATAACTCAGGCGAACGCTTCGTCTCCCGAGGTCCCAGACTATAATCGTCTTGCGAGTTCAAAACAGATCTGGCGCGATCTGATCGGCTACTATACGCGGTTTGGTGACGTGCGTGAGCTCCTGCTCCGTTCCGACGATCGGTACGTAATAATGAACGCCGGCGACGAGATGACATTTCGGTTTGCGGAGCAGCCGCCTCCGCCTGCGGGCTGGGTGCGCGATTACGTGATCGTGGGTGACGGATGGATCAAAGACGGAGATTTCAATTCGACTTTCTCCAAAACCGTTTTGCCGCTGCCGTTTCACGCAAAAAACCAGTACATAATTCCGCCTGGGCGGCTAGAGGATGAAGTTGTTTACCGGCAGCATCCTGAAGACTGGCAAAACTACCACACGCGCTACGTAACTCCCGACGTTTTTCAGAACGCATTGAGGCCAAAGAGAAAGAAATGAGTGGTCGTAGGATGGCGAGAGTTATCCTCGTCATCGTCTTTATTTGTTTAATCGCCGTACCGGTGGTGATGAGGCGACTGGCCGCGCGCCGTGCGCAGGTGAACAGCGCTGTCACGGGTGCGGCCGCATTGAGCCGCTACGGTTTTCAAATGCAAGAGGTGTCGAAGGCGTCCGGCGTCAACTTCCAACATCAGGCGCCTGCGCTCGATCCTCAATTGGACCACATCATGCCGCAAGTCGCATCGATGGGAGCGGCTGTTTCAGTCGTCGATTTTAATCGCGACGGCTGGTCGGATCTTTACGTCACCAATAGCGGCGAAGGAACTAAGAACGCGCTCTTTAAGAACAACCAGGACGGATCGTTTACGGACGTCGCCGCGGAGCTTGGCATCGCGGACCTGAACCAAGCCGGCACCGGCGTTTCGATGGGCTCCGTTTGGGGAGACTACGACAACGACGGCTACGAAGATCTTTTCGTGTACAAATGGGGTCGTCCTGAGCTTTTCCACAACGAGGCGGGACAGAAGTTTTCGCGCGTGAGTGACAAGGCGGGATTACCGGCATGGGTCAACGCCAACACGGCCGTTTGGTTTGACTACGATCGCGATGGCCGGCTCGATCTGTTTCTCGGTGGCTACTACGCGGAAGATGTGGATCTCTGGCATCTGAAGCACACGAAGATGATGCCGGAGAGTTTTGAGTATGCGAAGAACGGCGGGCGCAAGTACTTGTTCCGCAATCTCGGCGATGGCTTGTTCGAAGAAGTCAGTCAGAAAGTCGGTATCGACACGCGACGCTGGGCGTTGGCCGCAACTGTTGCCGACCTGCGCGGTACCGGCAATCAGGATCTTTTCATCGCCAACGACTACGGCATTTCGGAGCTCTACTTCAACGACGGCAAGCAGTTTCGCGAAGCCGGCAAAGACACGGGCGTCGGGTTTTCGCCGAAGAGCGGGATGAATGCGTCACTGGGAGACATTCTCAACCACGGTCGCTATTCGATCTACGTGTCGAACATTTCCGAAGAAGGCGTTTTAATTCAGGGAAACAATCTGTGGGTGCCGCGCGAAGGGACGGCGGGCGACGGGATCAAATACGACAATCTCGCGCGCGCGATGGACGTCGAGATCGGCGGCTGGAGTTTTGGGGCTCAGTTTGGCGATCTCAACAACGACGGCACACTCGATCTGTATCTCGTCAATGGCTACGTATCGGCGGATCGGAACCTGAATTACTGGTACGACTTCTCGAAGATCGCCGGCGGTAATTCGACGATCATCTCCGATGCCGCACACTGGCCCGCGATGGACGGTCGCAGCTTGTCGGGATATCAGCAGAAAAAAGTTTGGCTCAACGATGGAGTCGGAAGGTTTGTAGACGTCGCCCAGGCAGTTGGTGTGAGAGATGTATTTGACGGGCGTGCAGTCGCGCTTGTCGATCTGTGGAATCGTGGCGTGCTGGATGTCGTCGTTGCGAATCAACGTGGACCGTTGCTCATTTACAAAAACAACGTGGCGCCGGAGAACCGTTGGATCGGTTTTGAGCTCGAAGGCGCGTCGAGCAATCGCAGTGCGATCGGCGCTGAGGTGCGTCTGTTTTGGGATGGGCGTCAGCAGGTGCAGCACGTTTCGGGCGGCAGCGGTTTTTGTTCGCAGAACCAGCGGCGTTTACATTTCGGACTCGGCAAGAACCCGCAGATCGAAAAGGCGGAGATTCGCTGGCCATCGGGAAAGATCGATAGAATCGACAAGCCAGCAGTTGGGCAAGTTTATAGGGTTAAGGAATCCGCTTAATCTGTGCCGGTTTTAACCGCAGATTCCGCGGATTCGAAATCACGATGAGCAACTCAACGGTACAACCCGTAAATACAACGGCTCTGGACGTGCCGGTCAGGAGCCGGATCCGCTTCGACAATCGCTACATCGCGCCGCTCTTCATCACTTTCATCCTGCTCGTCGGTCATCTTTTTTACGGCATTCTCGAGAGCTATGAACGGACCGCGCTGGCAATCGTCTGCGCGCTCGTTACCGAGCTCGTCCTCGGACGGATCTTTTTCGGCAAGTGGCTCAATCTGGCGAGCGCGTATATCAGCGGCATCAGCGTCGGAATTCTGCTGCGCTCGCCGGCGTTTTGGCCGTTCGCACTATGTAGCGTGCTTTCGGTGATGTCGAAGTACGTGCTGCGCTTGAAGGGCCGGCATCTTTGGAACCCCTCAAACTTCGGCATCTGTGTGTTGTTGTTTCTGGCCCCTGAAACAGTGGCGAGCCTGAGTGTGCAATGGGGCAATTTCAAGTGGCCGTTGATCGTGATCTGGGTGCTCGGATCGATCATCATTTATCGGGCGAAACGTTTTCATATCAGTGCTACGTACGTTGCCTCGTTTTTTGCGTTCGCGTTTCTGCGTAGTTGGATAACGGGAGATCCGGTGCAAGCAGAGATCGCGCCGATCACCGGTCCGATGTACCAGCTTTTTGTTTTCTTTATGGTGACGGATCCAAAGACCACGGTGAAGTCGAAAAAGTGGCAATGTATCGTTGTGTTTTTCGTAGCGCTGGTGGAGATGTTATTGCGGTTGAATCAGGTGGTGCACGCGCCGCTGTACGCGCTGTTTCTGGTTGGTCCTACGGCGATGCTGATCGAGATCTGGCTGGAATCACGGCGTTCTACATAAGGTTCTTGCGTCTTTGCGTTCAAATTTCTCGATGCAAATTAATATCTCTCGCTGCTTTACGTTCCTGTTTTTGTGTCTGTTACTGTCTGGATGCAAACAACAAGCTCCGGTCGCAACGGTCGAGGCTCCTGCTCAACAACAAGCCGCAGCGGCGTCGCCGTCGCCAAGTCCAACCCCACCACGTCCCTCCGGCACGATCGAATTCACCGACGTCACGGCCGCCGCAGGCATTCGTTTCAAACACCACAGCGGCGCCTTCGGTAAAAAGTATCTCCCCGAAACGATCGGCTCCGGTGGCGCTTTCCTCGATTACGACAATGACGGCTGGCAGGACATCCTGCTCGTCAACTCGATGGATTGGCCCGAAAACAAAAAACGCCGATCTTTTCCGGCGCTCTATCACAACAACAAAGACGGCACCTTCACAGATGTGACTCAACAGGCAGGTCTCGGCGTCGAGATGTACGGGATCGGCGCCGCCGTTGCCGATTATGACAACGACGGTAACGTTGACATTTACATCACGTGTGTCGGTCCAAATCGTCTTTTTCGCAACCTCGGTGGCGGGAAGTTTGCAGATGTTACAGCGCGCGCGGGCACCGGGGATCCGGGGTTCTCAACCAGCGCTGCGTGGTTCGACTACGACAACGACGGCAAGCTAGATCTTTTTGTCGGCAACTACGTAGAGTGGTCCGTGCAGACCGATCAACACTGCACGCTCGACGGCAAGAACAAGTCGTACTGCACCCCGCAAACCTACAAAGGCCAGAGCGCGTCGTTGTTTCACAATCGCGGCAACGGCACGTTCGAGAACGTCACTGCAAAGGCGGGCGTAAACGACCCGGCAGGCAAGACACTCGGTGTCGCTTTGCTCGATTATGACGACGACGGCTGGATGGATCTGTTTGTCGCGAATGACACCGAGCCAAACAAACTCTATCGAAACAATCGTAACGGCACGTTCACCGATAACGCCGTGATCGCGGGTGTTGCTTTTAGTGAGGCCGGCACTGCGCGCGCCGGCATGGGCGTCGATGCCGCGGACTACGACGGCTCGGGCAAACAAAGCGTGGTGATTGGAAACTTTACCAACGAGAGCATCGCGCTCTATCACAACGACGGATCGGGATTGTTCACCGACGAAGCACCCGCTTCCGGAATCGGCAAGATGTCGGCCCAGTCACTAACATTTGCGTGTTTCTTCTTCGACTACGATCTCGACGGCATGCTCGACATCTTCGCCGCAAACGGGCATGTGTCTGACGATATCAGCGTCGTTCAGCCGACCGTGAAGTACGCGCAGCAGCCACATCTTTTCCGCAACCGCGGCAAGAAGAAGTTTGAGGAAGTGACCGCGAAACTCGGTCGTGCCTTGAACCGCGCCATCGTTGGCCGCGGCGCCGCCTATGGCGACTTCGACAATGATGGCGATCTCGATCTCCTCATCACGACTAACAACGGAGCGGCGCGCCTGATGCGCAACGAGAACGCGAACCAGAACGATCTGCTGCGTGTGAAGACTGTCGGCGCGCGGTCCAATCGTGACGGCATCGGTGCGAAAGTGGTTGTGAAAACATCGAAAAATAACCGTTTGTTTGGCATGGTGCGAACGGGTTCGAGTTACTGTTCGCAATCTGAGCTGCCTTTGACGTTTGGCCTCGGCAAGCCCGAGGAGGGAACAACTCTGACGGTGGAGATCATCTGGCCCAGCGGTCAGAAGGACACGATTTCCAACCTAAAGCCCAACCAATCAGTCGTCGTTCAGGAAGGAAAAGGAGTTACGGCGCAGGAACCGATTATTTTTGTCCGCACCCCACCCACGCCTTCGCCTACTCCAATCTCCTAATCGGCTCGCCTCGGTCATTTAGGCCTCTTTAATAATTTAAATATGAAATTAATTTGACATCCCGACGCAGGCAGATGTAGCATCCGCCGCAATAAAGACCTGCCATTAATTTCACTGGTTTTGTGGGGTGGACCCGTGCGGCAGTCTTAAGTCTCACCGCTTTGTTTTCTACTTAATTTTGAACTTCCTCCGTGGGACCCGGCTCTGAATTCGTGGTTGCCGGGTGGAGAAGTTTAGTTCGCGTGCGGCGCGCACTCTAATAACGATCTGGAGGCAGGAATATAGAATCTTCGGCGATGAACAGGCACTGAGTTTCGTAGTTCAGAGGTCTTGAAATCGCCAAGTTGATCACCACGTGAACACTTCCTGAGCACGCTCTACTCTCTGTTGCGCGTGACGATTATCCTGCGTCCTCATAAGCCGTTTAAGTCCTTTCATTTCTTAACTTACATGAAATATTTCTTTCAGATCCGCCTCATGAAAATACACATATTGACAGAAAACTGAACGGGGATCGGTCCACATAGCCCCGACGGGACTAATCCAGAAAGCCCAGAGACCCAGATGCTGGATCAGCGCCGAGTGGCTGCACAACCTGATGACAATCGCGACGCGTTCCGCGAACAGTTGTTTGCCGAGCGCTACGCCAATCTGCGCGCCTGGGCCATATATCTGACGGGCCAGGAATCCGCGGCCGATGATCTAGTGCATGACTGTTTCGTCCAGTGGATGTTGAGCCGGACCAGACTCGAAGAAATTGAAAACATCGACGGTTATCTAAGAACTATGTTGCGCAACATGCACTTCTCACGAATGAGTCGAGCGGCGCAACGCCTGCAGGACACGACGCTCTCAATTGCCGATTACGACTCCGGCCAACTCGGCTGGACGGCAATTGAACCCCCGCGTCGCATGCAGGCTGCTGAAGACCTTCATCAGATCTGCGCCTATGCATGCTTTAGAAAGGAATCGTCAAAAGCCGGTAGCGTCCTCATTCTCAGGTTCTTTCATAACTACTTTCCCACGGAGATCGCGAGTGTTTTGAACAGCTCGCGTAATTGCGTCGATCAATGGCAACGATTGGCGCGTCGTGAAGCGAAGTTGTTTATGAACAGGCCCGGCGGCTTGCGGTTTGTCAACGGCGGCTCTCCGGCGCGGCATCCGGTCAGGTATCTAAGATCGGATTGCGATCTGATGCTCGACTTGCGCGAGTTGATTTTTAATTCGTGTCGTGGCGATTGCTTATCGCAACAGGAGTTGCATGAAGCATACGCCGGTGGCAATGGCGAGGCACTCACGACCACGAAGCTGGCGCACATTGTTAGTTGCGCGAAATGCCTTGATGCAGCGAACCAGAGCCTCGGCTTGCCGAGCCTCGCTGAACGCTATCGCGGTGACTCGACCGAACCCACGGATCCGCCAAGTGAGGCGAATAGTGGCGGCGCCTCAGGCGGTGGATCCCGTGGTGGTCCAACCGAGCTCGGGACAAAACTCGCACAACGTTTGCGCGAAACGCACGAGCATAAGCCAAAGGAGCTGCGAGTCGCTGTAAATGGAGTTCTCGTCAGCTCGATGAAAGTCACTTCAGACCTGAGTGAACTGGATCTCAACTTGCCGCCCGAGGATCCAATCGAGTTTGTGGAAATCTTCAGCGAACAAGGGATCCAACTGCTCTTTTTCAGCATAAATTCATCCGGTCCACGGTATGAGCAATGGGCATGGATCGAACTGAGTGAAGGTAGAGTGCTCGAGGCCACTTATCAAAATGATAGTGGGCCAAGCCTTCACGTTGTGTACAAAGATCCGGCGTCCGATGAGGCTCATGATCGCGGGAGTACGCCGGATGAAAACGCTTTGTCCTCACCCCTTACCGTTGTGCCCGATTTTGACGTGTTGAGTGAGTCGAACGTGGGCGCCCGGCGCGGTCTTCGTGCGCTAGGTCGGCGGCTTATCAACACGTTGAGAAGAGGTACAACACCATCGATTGTTGCTGAATCGGCGCAGGAAACATCACTCAATCAGGCTTATGGTATTTCCTTCCTGAGCTCGCTGAATGGACCAGGCAACCGGCATTCGCGATGGCGTCTTGCTTTTGTTGTGCTGGCGTGCGTCGTGGTTGCTGCTGCATTTCTATTCTTCAAAGCAAGCTTGTCGCACGATCTAAATGCAACGATGCTGCTTGAGCGATCGCTGCTCGCCGAACAAGTTGCTCAGAAGACTCCGGATCGCATCAGCCATCGTGTTTTCAATCTTGAGGAACGTCGTAGCGCGGAAGGAGCGATTGTGGCGCGTCGCAGGATCGACATCTGGCGACACGAAGTAAACGGAAATAGCGCCCGGAGGTTATACGACGATTCGAACCGGCTGATTGCGGGCGCGTGGCAAAATTCAGATGGTTCTCGCACCGTCTTTCATCATGGATCGAGGCCGCGATCCGAAACAGCACTCATCGCACCCGGCGATCTCCTGCTTGACCTCGAAAACATCTGGCAGCTGGAACCTTCAGCGAACTTTTTCAGAGCATTGATTGCGGAGCCAGGCGCTGTCGAGGTTCAGGAACGGTCCACGACTTATGTGTTGACCTACGAGAAACAGCGCACCATCGGCGCGAGTCGGCTTCTGAAAGCCACACTTACGCTGAGCAAGTCTGACCTTCATGCAATCGAACAGAGTCTGCTCGTGCAACGCGGCAATGAATTACGCGAATACCGGTTCGCCGAAACAACCTACGAACTGCTGCCCGTGCGGGCGGTGGCTCCGAGCGTCTTTGACGTCGAACCGGAACTGAATGGAGGGGCCGCGGAACTTGGCAGGCCCGGGGACTGGGTGCACCGGGACCTCACCCCTAGCCGTGTCCCTCCCTCGCTCAGCACGTCGATACCACCGGCAGCTTCCGCAGAGCTGGAAGTCGACGTTGCATACTTGCTCAATCGGGCGAAGGCCGACCGTAATGAGCAAGTCACCCTCACGCGCAGCGCAGGTGGGTCACTGCGCGTTGAGGGAATCGTTGATACTGAACCGCGAAAGCAGGAGTTTCTGCGAGCCCTCGCGCCTGTGATTCATAATCCGGCAGTAAAGATCGAGATTCGCACGGTGGCTGAGGCCATGAAACGGCCGGTTACTCTCGGCCCGGGTCCGGTCGAAGAGGCAGAAGAGACGGTTAACGCGGTTGCGGCTGACGGCGAGCTACGCGCCTACTTTGAAAAACGAAATCCTGCTGGTCCAACTGACGACGCCATTCGCAAATACTCGTCGCGAGTAGTCAAGCGCGCCTACGACGCATTGTTTCACGCGATCGAATTGAAACGTCTTGTGAGTCGCTTTGCGAATGTTGATATGCAGACCGTCGCGCCGGGCGCACGCGCTAAATGGCTCGGCATGCTGCACGAACAGGCCGCCGCTTTTGAGCGAGAGACGGCCGCCCTGCGACACGAGATGCAGCCAGTGTTTTTCCCAGGCGTCTCTACGCCATCCGCATCGGGTGGTCCGATTAATAGTGATGCTGATTTAGCGCGTGCAGTCGAGCGGCTTCACAAGCTCGCGCTCGCTAACAACGACGCGGTTCGCTCGGCATTCACGACGTCGACCCAGAGTTCAGCAGTGGCCGTTAAGTCGGCGGCGTTCTGGCAGGCGCTATTCAGCGCTGAAGATTTAGCAAAGAAGATCGAGCACTACCAGATTGAGAACGATTGATTTGGTTGATGTAGCTGCTTCGTTTGGCAGCTTGCGGGATAGGTCTGTCCATTTGAGCAGCGGCAGTTCATCGTCTGTGCGAGTCCAGGGCAGAGTGACGATGGGCTAAACAAATTAATTCGACACTGACGCTCTTCGCCCGAGCAGCGTGTCATCTTCACAGGAGAAAACTCTCATGCCCAGATTGAGGGACGTGTGTCCGTGTGCCATCTGTCCTCGAAACAGCGTCGCCGGTTGTTTGTTTGCGCGATTGGTTGCACTTGTAAACTGCCTCCTGCTCTCATTCACTTTCATTAGTTCATTTTCAAACAGCGTTTATGCCCAGGGCGCAACGGCAACCCTCAGTGGTGTGGTATTGGACCAGACGGGAGCGGTGATACCAGGAGTCAGCATCGCCGTAATCAGTATCGCACAGGGCTTCCAGCGCACGACAAACACAAACGAGGAAGGCATCTTTGTGGTGCCCCTCCTGCCCCCCGGCAACTACACGGTTAAAGCCGAGCACGAGGGTTTTACTCCCGCCGAATTCAGAGACGTCATTCTCAACGTAAATGATCAAAGGACAATAAAGATCCCATTGAAGGTCGGCAGCGTCGCGAGCCAAACCGTAGACGTTCTGGACAGCCCGGCATTAATCGACGAATCGCCGGCGGTCGGGACCACCGTCGATCGTCAGTTCGTCAGCAACCTGCCACTCAACGGTCGAAGCTTTCAATCGTTGATTGCATTGAGCCCCGGCGTTGTCGTCACGCCTGCGACCGGTTTCAATCGCGGCCAATTTAGCGTGAACGGTCAACGCGCGAACGCAAATTACTTCACGGTGGATGGCGTGAGTGCAAACATCGGCGCTAACTCTTCGGACGGAATATCACAAGACTTCGCCGGTTCCCTGCCGGGCCTGAACACATTTGGAGGAACAAACAGCCTCGTTTCTGTCGACGCCTTGGAAGAGTTCAAGATTCAAACCTCGACTTTCGCTCCCGAGTTTGGCCGCTCGCCGGGTGGTCAAGTGCAAATACTGACACGCTCAGGAACAAATGATTTTCATGGGACCCTATTCGAGTACTTTCGTAATGATGCTCTTGACGCCAAAGACTGGTTTGTCAACGCAAACCGTCTAGCAAAGCCCGCACTTCGCATGAATGACTTTGGCTTCGTGTTTGGTGGTCCCGTCCTGTTGCCTCGCTTCGGCGAAGGTGGACCATTGGTTGGGTACGACGGTCGTAATAAATCATTCTTCTTTCTTTCATACGAGGGACTTCGTTTACGGCAGCCACAAACGGAAAATCGAGTCGTTTTGGCTACTCGCGTGCGACAAAGTGCGCCTGCCGCATTGCAGCCGGTGTTGAATGCGCTGCCGTTGCCGACGGCGCCGGAAATCGGAACAACTGGCCAGGCGCCTTACGCGGCAAGTTTTTCAAATCCCT
>DAIOGT010000049.1:0-27442 GCA_036745095.1 Pyrinomonadaceae bacterium | reverse complement strand
CGCGCTAACTCGTCCGCGTATTCATTAACTCGATCCGTGATCGGCAACACCGCGACCTGCACCGGCGCCAGCCACATCGGGAACGCTCCGGCGTAGTGTTCGATCAGGACTCCGAAGAACCGTTCCATCGATCCAAACAGCGCCCGGTGAATCATGATCGGTCGGTGCGGTTTGTTGTCTTCGCCGATGTATTCGAGCTGAAAACGCTCCGGCAAATTAAAGTCGAACTGGACCGTCGTCAGCTGCCAGGCTCGACCAATCGCATCCTTAACTCGAATATCGATTTTTGGCCCGTAAAACGCCGCTTCGCCTTCGATACGCTCGTACACAATCCCACGGCTGTTCAAAGCGTCGGTTAGAGCAGCCTCGGCCTTTTCCCAATCTTCATCCGCACCGAAAAAGCCACTGTGGTCGTCGCCTCGAACAGACAACTCGACCTTGTAATCCTTGAAGCCAAAGGCTTCGTAGACGTCGAAGGCGAAGTCGATGCAACTGACAATTTCGCCACGCACCGTTTCACTCGTGCAGAAGAGATGTGCATCGTCCTGCGTAAAACCACGCACACGAATCAGCCCATGCAGCGCGCCGGAAAGCTCCGCACGGTAGCACGTTCCAAGCTCTGCGTATCGCAACGGCAGATCCCGATAGGAACGCTGCGCGGATTTATAGATCCCGATGTGAAACGGGCAGTTCATCGGCTTGATGCGAAACTCCTGGCCCTCGAATTCCATCGGCGAAAACATCGAGTCGACGTAGTTGATTTCATGTCCACTCGTATGCCAGAGATCGCGTTTGGCGATGTGCGGCGTGAAGACCTGCCCGTAACCTCGCAACAACAGTTGCTCGCGCAGGTAGTCTTCCATCTCCTTGCGGATCGCGCCGCCTTTCGGATGCCAGAAGATCAAACCCTGGCCGTACTCTTCCTGAATCGAAAACAGATCCAGCTCGCGGCCCAGTCGACGATGATCGCGCTTCTCGGCTTCCTCACGTTGCTTGAGCCATGCATCGAGCTCTTCCTGCGTAAAGAAAGCCGTGCCGTAGATGCGCTGCATCTGTTGTAGCGACGCGTCGCCTTTCCAATAAGCGCCGGCAAGCGAGAGCAGTTTGAATGCGCGCAGCTTATTCGTGTTGGGAACGTGTGGACCAAGACAGAAGTCGATAAATGGCGAGCCGTCGATGTAGTAAACGCTCACGAAGTCGCCTGCCTTCTCCTCGATCAATTCACACTTCAGCGGCTCGTCGCGTACGCCGAACATACGCAACGCTTCGTGTTTGGGAATCTCCTCACGTCGATAACCAAGGTTCTTGCTCGCGATCTGCTTCATCCGTTTTTCGATGACGGGCAGATCGGCTTCCGTAAGCGGCTGCGGCGTGATCACGTCGTAGAAGAAGCCGTAACGTGGATCGTCAAGCAGCGCTGGTCCGATGCCGAGTTTGGTTTCGGGAAAGAGATCAAGCACTGCCGCAGCCAGCAGGTGGGCGGTGGAATGACGCAGGACTTCGAGCCCGTCGCGCGTTTGCGGGACGATCGGTTCGATCTGAATGGATTCGCCATTGCTACCGCGAACGGTATCGAGTTGGGCCGCAAGGTCCACCTCACGACCACCGATCTTCGCAGCTAACGCCTGTTTCGCGAGGTCGCGATCGAGTTGCTTGAGGGCCTCAGCCACCGTTGCCGAATCCGGCACGAGCACTGGCTGACCGTTTTTCAGTTGTACGTTGATCTCGCTCATTTAATCACCCCTTACGCGCCGTAAAACCTGGATGCCGTGCAACCAGGCGCGTGCGGGGACCAGACCTGAGTCCCAAGGCCGAAGACGATGCCTACGATTTGCGATTCACCTATTGTTACTTCAGTCGATCGGATTCGATAGGAGCGCCTTCGCCGCGCGCCCGCTTGGTTGCGGGTCGGCAATTAAAAAGTAAAGAATCGAGTAGTTGTTCGATTCATGCGAAGGTCTTCCGGAGCGTCCTATCAAAAGTTTGAAAATTACCCAAGTAACGAGCGCCGATTCTAGCAAAGCACGTCTTTAACACGCAACCAGTCTGTGCAATCCGCGTAATCTGTGGCAATATCCGGCGCAGTCCCATCCAGGAGAGAAAAAATGCACTTAGCCCGCCGTTTGACGATTGTCATCTTGTTGCTCTGCGTGTGTGTCCACGTACCCGCGCAAAACGGAGCCATCGCCCCTGTCAGCCAGATGCGTACCACCATCGAGCGTTACACACTCGATCGTGGCAGTCTTGCGCGCACGTACCCGGTGCCTGCCTCGCGTGTTCGCCGCGAGCGCTTCAAAAAGTTCTACACGGAGTGGTTGGATTCGCTGCGCACAATGAATTTCGATTCGATGAGCCAGGACGGCAAGATCGATTACATACTCTTCAAAAATCACCTCGATTACGAGTTGCGACAGCTCGATATCCAATCCCGCCAAATCAGTGAAATTGAGCCACTGCTTCCATTCGGCCCAAAAATCATCGAGTTGGAAGAGACACGACGCCGGATGGAACCAATCGATGCTCCAAAAGTCGCCGCAACCCTGAACGACTTACGAAAACAGGTTGACGAAAGACGGCGTGCGATTGAGCTGGGTCTGCGAGCCGAGGCGCGCGGCGGCGACACCAGTGCCGATCCGGTACGCGTCAAGAAAACAGTCGCAAATCGCGCGGTCGCAGCGATCAACAGCCTGCGCAACAACCTGCGAAACTGGTACACGTTCTACAACGGCTACGATCCGGTGTTTACGTGGTGGAATGAAGACCCGTACCGGTCACTCGATCAGGCGATGACAAGCTACGCCACGTTTCTTATGGAACGCGTCGTGGGCATGCGCGCGGAAGGAAGTGGGCAAACACAAGCGGGACAGACTCGTGGCCAGGGTGGTCCCGGCGGCGGTGGCGGGTTTCCGGGAGGTGGCGGCGGTCAGGGTTTTCAGCGGCCGGGCGGCAGCAATGCGCGACCCGGTGATTCAAGCGACATCGTCGGCGATCCGATTGGTCGTGAAGCGCTTCTCGTCGAGCTCCGCTCGGAGATGATTCCCTACACGCCCGAAGAGCTCATCGCGATCGGCGAAAAGGAGATGGCGTGGTGTGAAAATGAAATGAAAAAAGCGTCGCGCGCGCTCGGTTATGGCGACGATTGGAAAAAAGCACTCGAACACGTCAAGAACCTTTACGTCGAGCCCGGCAAACAACCGCAGATGATCCGTGAGCTCGCGCTCGAAGCGATCAAATTTGTCGAAGACAACAACCTAGTGACCGTTCCTGAGCTGGCAAAAGAAAGCTGGCGCATGGAGATGATGACGCCGGAGCGACAGCTTGTCAGTCCATTCTTCCTCGGCGGCGAAGTGATTCAAGTTTCCTTCCCAACCAACACGATGGCCCACGAGCAAAAAATGATGAGCATGCGCGGCAACAACATTCACTTCTCGCGCGCAACCGTCCATCACGAGCTAATTCCCGGTCATCACCTCCAGGGTTTTATGTCCGCGCGCAATAAGCCTTATCGCGGGATCTTTGGAACGCCTTTCTGGACCGAAGGCAACGCGCTTTACTGGGAGCTGTTGTTGTGGGATCTCAACTTCGCAAAGTCGCCGGAGAACCGGATCGGCATGCTTTTCTGGCGTATGCACCGCTGTGCGCGAATCATCTTCTCGCTCAATTTTCATCTCGAGAAGATGACGCCGCAGGAGTGTATCGACCTGCTGGTCAACAAGGTGGGCCACGAGCGCGACAATGCCACCGCCGAAGTGCGGCGTTCATTTGACGGCAGTTACGGTCCGCTTTACCAGATCGCGTACCTGATTGGCGGGCTCCAGCAGTACGCGATGCACAAAGAGCTCGTGGGCTCAGGCAAATTGACGAATCGTGCGTACAACGATGCGCTGTTGAAGGAGAACCGCATTCCGATCGAGATGCTGCGTGCGGCCATCACAAACCAGAAACTGACGCGAGATTTCGTCACTAACTGGAAGTTTTACGAGCAAATAGGCCGCTGATAACACGGATTATCGTCCGGATTTTCCATAAGCGAGACGTAGTTTCACGAACATGGGCTCAGTTGGCTTGACGCTCGGGCGATAGAAGACGAGTTGAGGTGGAGGCGCACTCGTCGTCAATGCGCGGGTGCGTGCGTCCTTCTCTTCTTTGGTCCATGCCTGGCCCACCGTCTCCATTTCCATGTGTCCGACACTCGAGCCCCACGCCTTCTCCCAGCTTGCTACCTGTTCGTCTGTGAGCTTCAGTGCCTTATCGGTGATCGTCACGCCCTCGAGCTTTGTGGGCGCCACGATGACGCTCAACACTTCCGCGACGTGGTCGGCCCTGCTCTTTCGCATGGTGAAGAATGGTGGACTGTCGTCTTGATACGGAATGTCCAGCAACCTGCCGATCGCGACCTCGTTATCACCGGCTCCTGTACGCGTGGTCGGAAAGATCAGATAAGGCTCGCCAAACGATCCATCCGCATACTGTTCGCGATTGATAACGTAAACGAATCCAGAGCGCACCGCTTCCACGCTGATTCGCAGTCGATCGCCCTGGACCAGTTTTGTGTTCGCGCCGATTCGTTCTGGCATCCACTCGCTGGAGGCGTCGTTCTCATGAACAATCAATCGCTCGCCTGAGTCATTTCGAGTTGCGGGGCGCAGCCGCCACAGCGTCACACCCACCACCGTCTCGGGCGCCACCTGGTTAACAGGCACATTCGGTGTCGCGTTGCGATAAGCTCGCCGCCGGTTGGTCGTCTTCTTAGTTGAACTGGTGAAGGCGGTGTCCCAAAGTTTTCGCATCGAGTCTTCCGGGTTTTGCGCCGAAACACCAATACCGACGGCAATCAATATGAGGAACGTGAAAACTGAAATGACTTTCATAAAAACTCCTTCCAACGGGGTTCAAAGCTCTCGGCCGAGATCAGCCCAAAGTCTGAACTCTAAATACGAGACGTTAATTCCACTCTCCCTGCATCACAAACGGCGCCCAGAAGTAAGGCGAGTTCCATTGCCGTGTGCGCAGCATTTCGATCTGGGCGGCACGCAATGCCGCGGCCGGCGTTTTGTTTCCGCGTAGCATGCCGGCGTAAAGACGTTGCATCAATGACGACGTTGCTTTGTCGTTTACATTCCAGAGACTGACGACGACGCGACGCGCGCCGGCGTACATGAACCCACGCGTTAGTCCATCAATCCCTTCTCCCCTCACTTCTTTGCCGAGCCCGGTTTCGCAAGCGCTCAAAACAACGAGCTCTGCCGGCAACTTGAGGTTGTAAATATCGTGAGTGCGAAGGAAACCGTCCTGAGGTTTTCCCTGCTCGTCAACCATGGAAAGCACGATCGCGGACAAGTTTGCGCGCGCACTGTCGAGGTATCCGTGAGTCGCAAAATGAACGTAACGGTACTGGCTCAATTCACCACTCGTGACAACCGAGCGGTTAGCACGAAAATCAACAGCACTAAAATTCGCTCCGGCGGGTGCAATCGCCAGAATACGATCTGCCTCCTGGCGCGTGAACGGCAAACGGCGAATCGCAAGCTGCCCATTCGGACCACCCGGCAGGTGTTCGATAATGCGAGTGTCATTCGCGGCAATTTCCTGAGTTGCGCCTTTGAAACGCGGATCATTCGTTGAGAACACCGGGTCGGCGATGACGGCGATGCCTTTGGATGCCGGTTTGCGGTTCGCCAACGTCTGACGCTGAATGGCCAGCGACGAAGCTGAAGGAAGACTTACCAGTTCGTGATCAACGACGAGAGGACGATTCTTGAATGACAGCGCAGCGAACGGCACGTACTGCAACGCGCCATCGGCAACGATCACGAGGCGTTTCGTTCCAAACTCTGCAGCCGCAGGTGCCAGTATCATGCGACCCAGCTCAGCCGATTGCGCTTTCAATTGCTCATCCGCGCTCGCGATTCGTTCCTGCCGTTGCGCTGGAGTTTCGCCCGACTTCACGACGCTACGCGCGATCAGCGACTGGTAAACGTGCTGCGCTAGTTTTTGTATCTCTTCCCGCTTTGGCAACTCGTAAGTCTTGAGTGAGTTTTGCGTGATGGCCCAAAGATAGCTGCGGTCATCGCCAAGCGAATACTCGAGCAGGATCGTGCTTGGATCCAGCATTTTCTGAATATCTCTTAGACCAAGCGGTTCCGGCTGTGTCAGGGCGGCGTAGGCGGGGCTGGCCTGTCGAATCGCGACTTGCAATTGCTGGTAGTCAGCTTCCAGCGCACGGATTTCTTTATCGAACGTTTCGATTTCCTGACGGCTGCCGTTCTGCGCCCGAAGTTGGATTTGACGCTGGGCTTTGGCATTGATCTGCTGTCTGATTTCTCGTTCTCGTTTAACCAGATCGGACGTAACTCCTTGTCGAATGTCAGCCGGTGCTTCGTTCAGTAGTTCCAGAAGGCTGCGCGCGCGACCGCGTTCAGTTGCCTGCAGCGCTTCAGCATCATGGCCGGCTGCGGGATTCTTCGCGTGCAACTGCATCAGCAGATCGACATAAAACTCGTACGCCTTTTCTCTTGACGCCAGGTAAGACGCACGGAGTTGTTGGCTGCCGGAGCGCGAGCGAACGGTTTCGATTAATGACAACGATTCCTCAATGTCTTTTCGCGCCTCGCTGAGATTACCGAGCTGTAGTTGAACGCGGGCCCTGCCCTCCAGCGAGCGCGCCGCCGTATGGAAATCATTAAGGTTGCGAAGGATCGCAAGCGACTGATTAAAGTGATCGAGCGCTTTCTCCGTTTGGCCCAACAGACTGTAAACGTGACCGAGATTGCCGAGACTAATTCCTTCTCTGCGTATGTTCTTTGTGGCGCGTTGGATCTCGAGTGCCTGTTGATGATATTCGAGAGCTTTTTCCGGCTGCCCCATGTCCGAGTAGTTGGCGCCAATCAAATCGAGCGTTTGCGCTTCCTGGCCTCGGTTGCCAATCTTTTGTTGGATCGTTCTAGCCTGGGTGTAGTAATCGAGCGCCTCCCGATTTTTCGACAACCGGCTATAGGCATAGCCAATGTTGCTTAAAGTGTAGGATTCAGCGGTACGGTCCGTTCCTGATTTTAAAATCGCGAGGGACTGCTGAAGGTAATCGAGCGCTCTTTCAAACTCACCGAGGCTTGTGTAGGCGAAGCCGATATTATTGAGAGTGATTGCGCGCCGATCCGGAGCCTCAGCAAAGAGCGCCAGTGCTCGGAGGTAATAATCGAGTGCTCTCTGAAAGTCACCTGCATCGTTGTAAATTTTGCCGATGTTGTTTAAGGCTGCGGCCTCGTTGAAGGCATCGTTAAGACGATTTGCAAGCACTCGCGCGCGTTCGTAGTGCTGCTGCGATTTCGTGATCTCACCAAGCACATCGTTAAGGCCACCGAGCAGCGTCTCGATAGGCACTTCCATTCTCTCGTCCCCGACCTTTGCCGCTAATGAGCGAGCATCTTCGACAGACTTCAGTGCCAACCGAAACTCACTAAGTTGCGCATACGCTACTCCCATTGCCTGAACGTTAAGCGTCTGGCGATAGGTGTCGCCTGCAGCCTCGAAGAGTGGCGTCGCCTCCTGGTATTTGGCTATCGCAGCGCGCTTATCAGCCGCGGTTGGTTGCGAGCGTAGCTTTTGTGCCTGTTCAAAACTTCTTTGCGCGGTCACATGTCCCTGATCGACGGCAGTCGCCTCCCGCAAGGCCGTGATTTTGATCTGATAGGTCGCGGCGTTCGCTTTCGCGTTTGAGGCGTGCACCGCAACGCGATGCTGCCCTGTTACGTCGGCGACGATTAAGATTGGCTCAGTGCCCCAACGATCATTCGGACTGTTAGAGACTGCTACTTGTGAACCGTCAGGCCTAAACAAAGTTATGCCAACGTCAATCCCCTGCTGCTCAACCAGCGCATAAAGAAACTGACCCTTCGTTAGGTTGATTGAATATGAATGCGTTTCACCGCCTTTGAGCTCGTATCGCCCATCAGCTAGAGCTGGCGGTGGCCTGACCGGTTCCTGACTCGCAGTTCCTTGTGCATTTGAAACGTTCGACGAAACAGCAGGCAGGGTCAACTGAATGCACAGCAGCACTGCGGAAAGGGCTTTCCTCAGTGACAACACGGAATTGGATGACGTCGTTTTTCCCATTTTAGAAGAACGCAAAAGATGCGGGAGGGTTTATGGGCCGCTCCCGCTTCTCCTGGTAAATAAAGTTATTCTTCACAGCTTCGACGACGCGGAGGCGGACGCCGCCTGATCGTCTTCACCGTCTTCTACACTTGCACCAGCCTGCGCGACCCAGGTGTCAGTTGGATCGTCAGGTGTTTCGGGTGGGTACCGATCGTGACCAAAATATCCCCACCCTATGTTGCCGAAAGCTCCCGTGTGCAGAGTCTCGACCGTTATGTACCAGCTTTGCTGGATGGGACCATTCAATTGCGCCCTGAACATTGGAAAACGAAACCGCCCCTCGGGGAGCCTCGCACCGGTCGTTACAGCCTGAACTTGGCCATCGGGTCCCCGAAACTCGTAGGCATTACGATCCTCAGTTTCAGCAATGCTGCAACCAACGAGTTGCGGAGGGTTCGGACGATCACGTTCACCCGGTTTCATTAGGGGTATGTTCCATACCGGCATGGGTTAATCCTCCTTTCAGTGTTAACAGGTTTCTGTTTACGCACCAGCGCCCGCGGCTTCCTCTTCCGGATCAACACTGGCGCCAGCTTGCGCGACCCAGGTATCAGTTGGATCGGCGGTCGGACTCTCGAAAGCGGTGTTGCTCCACTTTCCACCGGCCTGGTTCTGACTTGGTCCACCGGTCACCGTTTCGACCGTTATGTACCAGTTGAGGGCTGTTTGTCCGGCGAGTGACGAATTGAACATCGGAAACTGAAACGGGGGTGTGGGAAGCGACGTTCCGGTTGTGGTCGATACGACCGTGCCATTCGGCGCTTCAAACTGGTAGGCAGTGCCGCCGGCATTTTGTGAGATGTGGCACCCGACAAGCTCAGACTTGTTCGAACCACCTTGAACACCGTTAGCGTTTATCGTCCATTGATTTGGCATGTGAAATCCTCCTTCAAGTGATGATGGGTTTTCACAATCCGTATTGCTCGGATTGTGTACTGGGCGAATCGTGATAATGCCAACTATGAATTTCGGCTACGTGGAACCCTTCTATCTACTAACGCGAGAACGGGTACCGCAAACCACCATTCGTACGTCAAAAGCGGAATAACTTAGAGAGGGGTTGCTGGATAGCAGACTATTTAAGTCAACCTACGAATTGCATTGATTTGGTTGGCGGGCATCATATGCCTGTAACGTGACTGGGTCAACCCCATTTCCCCTCAAGGCCGCAAAAGATGCGGCGCCTGCGTCAATGGTGTTCCAGCCTGACGGGATAAACCAGTAGCTTTCCCGAGGCTTTAACCGTTGTGAGCGTGTCGCTTTTCTCGGCGGCGGGCTTGGTCGCGGATTGAGTAGTGAGAAAGTTCTGAATCGACTGGTTCTGCGCGGGATCGGTGACGAGACCTCTTGTCCGTTCGCTCGCATAATGCTTAACGGCCTCAAGCTCCGCAACCGCCTCGTCGGAAAACACGAGCCAAAGTTTTTCAACGCCTTGCTGTTTGTCGAATTGAATCCATGACTGCTCGGGAATCTGCACCGTTTGGTCCGCCCCTATAAAAGGTGAGCCATTGTTGGCAGTCGATGACGGAAACAACACGACGAACTCAGGCGCTCCCGAAGTCGGTCCTTCATTTAGGACGTAGAAGTAACCTGATTGAGGACTGCGGATGTGTACACGGATCCGGTAGTCAGCCTCAAAGATCATTTCTCCCGGTTGAGTAAAAGGATTCTGGTACGGCCTGCCGTTTCTGTACTTCTGCACCGTGATCCAGTACGTGAGAGTGCGTTCGACAGGCGCGACAGCAGGTGTTGGCGGTGGAACCTCCGGCCGCGCCCGTGAAGTTCGTGAAGATCGCCACATACTCACTCCAAAGATCGCAGCAGTCACGATTGCCATTCCGATCAGCGCCATCAAAAGCACTCGTTTCTTCTGCGGCGCGCGCTCATCCGCGGCGACCGATAAGAGCGGCGTTGTCGGTGAGGACGTACGTTGAATCTCGGCGTCGACCTCCAACCGCTTCTTCAACGAGCGCAAGTCGATGAGCATGTCTTTCGCGGTTTGATAACGCTCATCCGGACTCTTCGCAATCGCCTTCTGTACGATACGCTGCAACTCCTCGGGTACGTTGTCGCCCTTCGTTAACGGCGCTGGATCTTTCTCGAGGATCTGCACGATCGTGTGGCTCGTAGTGGCGCCATGAAAGGGTAGCGCTCCAGCCACCATCTCGTACAACATGACGCCGGTGCTCCAGATATCCGTCCGCTCGTCAATATCGCCAGCCTGCGCCTGTTCCGGCGACATGTAGTTGACTGTTCCCATGACGACGCCGGGTGCAGTCTTCAGCGCCGTGGCCGCTTCAGACTCTTCGTCCTTCGACACTCTCTTTTCAGTTACCTTTGCGAGACCGAAATCCAACACCTTCACGACGTGATCGCGGCGACGAATCATCACGTTCTCGGGTTTTATGTCTCGGTGAACGATGCGTGCTTCGTGCGCTGCGTCCAGCGCGGCAAGGACTTGAATGGCGATGTCGAGTATTTCGGTGAGCTTCAACCGTTTTCCACGCGCGTGCTCGCGTAGTGTTTGGCCGTCTACCAACTCCGTGGCGATAAACGTCAAACCTTCAACTTCGCCAAACTCGTAAACGGTGAGAATGTTTGGTTGATTCAGCGACGACGCGACCTTCGCTTCCTGGCGAAAGCGCTGCATGCGTCGTTGATCCAGGGAAATGTCTTTCGAGAGCACTTTCAATGCGACCGTGCGATCCAATCGCATGTCGCGCGCGAGGTAAACTTCACCCATACCACCGGCGCCGAGTGCGTCAACGATTACATAAGAGCCGAACTGCTGTCCTTTAGTAAAAGTTTTTTCCGGTGGTCCAACATCACCTTCATCTATCAAAAGCTCGGCCGCGTCCTCAGCTGCCACACCACGCATAAAATTTCCGGCGCTTGCCTCGCGGTGGGAGTCGATCAACTTTTCGACTTCCGCGCGCAAGGATTCATCCTCGCCACACTGGCGCGCGACGTACTCATCACGCGCCTCGTTATCGAGCGAAACGGCTGATTTGAATATGCGACTTACTTGTTGCCAGCGTTCAGGCGTCAATTCGCCCCGCTCCCGGTGAGTTGTTGGTAGAGCCACGCACGCGCGAGGTTCCAGTCACGGGTAACCGTGTTTTCTGAAATCTTCAGCACGCCCGCGATCTCCTCGTTGTTCAAGCCCCCGAAGTAACGTAGCTCTACAACCTGGCTGCGCCGCGGATCCATTTCGGCAAGGCTCTTTAGTGCCTCGTCGAGCCGAACCAGTTCCATGCTCGCGTCAGGCGTAATCGCAGCGACTTCTTCAAGGGAAACTTGTCGCGCACCACCGCCGCGTTTCGCGAACGCGTGACGACGCGCATGATCGATCAGAATGCGCCGCATGATCTGCGCCGAGATGGCGAAGAAATGCGAACGATTGGCCCAGTGCACGTTCCTTTGATCGACGAGGCGAACGTACGCCTCGTTTATCAAAGCGGTAGTTTGTAGCGTGTGGCCTTTCTTCTCCCGGCTCATGTAGCGGCGGGCAAGCCGGTGGAGCTCGTCGTAAACCAAGGGGTACAACTCGTCTAGAGCGGACTGGTTTCCGTCGCTCCACTCAGCGAGAAGTTGTGTGATCTCATGTTGAGGTGTTCGGGGCACCTGCTTACGTCATGCTTGAAACTGTGTTATATCGCCAGGCTTTCTAAGCATCTTGTTGACTTCACCGACGTGAAGTTCTTCTTCCGCGATCATGCGACGCGCATAGTCTTCGAGTAATACTGAGCGATCGCGAGTGAGCTCATAAAGCTGTCTGTAGAGTGCGAGTCCTGTTTTCTCAGCTTCGAGAGATTCGATAAGTATGTCGTTAATTCCGTGTTTGTGTGTTTCGAGCAGCGCGCCGATCTTCAGCGACGGATGTTCGCCGAAATGCGTGACCAGCTCACCGGCTTCGCTTGCATGCGAGAGACACGTGTTTGCTTCGTTGCGTAACCAGCTCACGATCGGGATACGGTTGTGACCGAAGACCATCAGCGCGTAATGCGTGTATCTGACGACGCCGGCCAGCTCAGCTTCCATGATCTGGTTCAACAACTTCACCGCCGTCGCCTTGTCAAACGTTTCCTCCGACATATTTTCCTCCGTTTACGTTTCTCAATCCTGTAGATTTTGTCCTAAGTGACTTTTCCCATCAACCGCTTGATGGTCGGCGTCAGAAGCGCAAGGATTCCACTTGCCACCAGCAAACCGATCGCGATGCCGCCGTAGAGTTTCGTCAACTGCCACGAATCGTTGGCCACGAAAAACCCTGACAGGTAACCAGCAAGTTTATTACCCAGGGACGTCGCAAGAAACCACGCGCCCATCATGAGACCGACGAGCTTCGCGGGCGCGAGCTTGGTTACGGTACTTAGTCCGACCGGACTCAAACACATTTCGCCGCAAACCTCGAGAAAGTAAAGACCCACGAGCCACCAGAAACTGACGCGCCCCTGCGCAGTCAAAACGGTGGCTGGAACTATCAATAAATAGGCCAGACCAATAAACAGAAGTCCGAGAGTAAACTTTACCGGACTCGATGGTTGGCGATCTCCCATTCGGATCCAGAGCGTAGAAAACAGCGGCGTCAATAAAATCACGAACGCGGGCGTGAGTGATTGCAGATACGGCGCAGGGAAACTCGCTCCGAAAATTTCCGTACGGACGAGTCTGTCTGCAAACAAATTCAGGCTCGCTCCCTTTTGCTCATACGCGGCCCAGAAAAGGATCGTAAAAATAAAGAGGATCAGGATCGCTATGATGCGTTGCCAATCGCCCTTCGTGAGAGGCTGCGAAACTGCGCCGCTTGCTTTGACCTTTGCGGCGCTCGGACTCCTGTCGTCTACCTTCGCGAGTTGCCGGCGATTTCGAAGATAAACAGCAAGCCCCACGATCATTCCGACGCCGGCCGCTCCAAATCCCCAGTGCCAGCTTTTCGCCGGATCCATTCCCATCGAGGTCAAAAATCCCTTGAACGTTTCGCCCTTCGCGAGGTAACCGACTACAAGGGGAGCGAGCAGCGCGCCAACATTTATGCCCATGTAAAAGATCGAGAATCCGCTGTCGCGGCGCGGGTCGTTCTGGCGATAAAGGTTGCCGACCATGACGCTGATGTTCGGTTTTAGCAGTCCGGTACCTATCGCAATCAATGCCATTCCGATAAAGACGAGCGTCGTGGAATGGAACACCATTGAAAAATGCCCGGCCGCAATGATGATTCCGCCAATCAACACGGCCACTCGAGCACCGGTAAAATGATCCGCGATCCAGCCTCCCGGCAAAGCCGTCAGATAAACGGCCATCGTGTACCAGCCGTAAATTGACGAGGCTTGTTTGACGTCGAAACCGAGGCCGCCCTGAGCGGCTGCGGACGTCATATAAAGGATGAGAATGGAGCGCATGCCGTAATAGCTGAAGCGCTCCCAGAGTTCGGTGAAAAAAAGCGGGCCGAGACCTTTCGGATGTCCGAAGAATCCGGAGGTATCGCGGACGTTTGCTTCGAGTTCGCTTTGCGCAGTCATGATTGCGCGGCAATATAGCCCGCCAGGCTGCAAAGAAGCAAAGATTAGCCACGAAAAGGCACAAAAGGCACAAAAGTTTTTCCGCCTCCCTTGTGCCCAGGGACACGTTAACAACCCTTTACACGCTTACCTCATCTATCCTCCACAGCCGAAAGACACTCTCCCGCAGCACACTTCCGGATTAGGGATCTATGTACAAATTAAAACTGCCGCTGATTCTGCTCTTGAGTGTCTCTTTTTTCCCGTTCAGTGTTTACGCTCAGTCGGGTCGGAAAACAGCCGAACCAAAACCCGCAAAGACTGAAACCACTAAACCCGCAGACGACGAAATAACTGATTCAAACGTAAACCCTGACGGCGAGACTGTCGAAGGTGACGTAATTCGCTTCGACACCTCTTTAGTAACGGTGCCCGTAACCGTTCTCGATCGAAACAGCCGGTACGTTCCACTTCTTCGTCGCGAGCAGTTTCGCATTACGGAGAACGGCGTCGAACAAAAGATCGCTTACTTCGCCACCACCGATTCACCGTTCAGTGTTGTCTTACTGATCGACACGAGCGGCTCGACACGGTTTCGGCTGGACGACATTCAAGACGCGGCGATCAAGTTCGTCGAAAGACTGAAATCCACCGATAGCGTGATGGTGATGTCGTTTGACGATCGCATCCAGGTGCACTGCAAAGCGACCACAGATCGAAAGGCGATCGAGAAAGCGATTCGTCGTACACGCACCGGCGGCGGCACGCGACTTTACGATGCTGTAGACGACATTCTGAAAAAACAGCTGAAGACGATCGAAGGCCGCAAAGCAGTGGTTCTTTTTACTGACGGCGTTGACACCTCGAGTCATCGTGCTTCGTACGACAGCACGATTCGTCTGGCGGAAGAATCAGACGCGCCGATCTATTCAGTTGACTACGACACTTCTGGTTACGGTGGCGGCATGGGCCAGGGCATTCCCTTGCCGGGCGGGCGCGGTACGGTGCTCGGTCTACCGCTGCCGAGGTCAGGGATTCCCGGCACCACAGGCGGCGGGTCACCTGGAGAATACAGACGCGCCGTCGCGTATCTTCGCGCGCTCTCAAACTCGACTGGCGGTCGGTTTTACAGTGGCGATTCCATGTTCGGAATTGCACAGGCGTTTACATGGATAGCCGAAGAGCTCGGACGGCAATACAGCCTCGGCTACTATCCATCGACACAGGGGAAAGAGGGGGAACGAAGGCAGATAAAGGTGAGGGTTACTGAATCTGATTTGGTGGTGAAGGCCCGCGATAGTTACATCTATTCTGAAAAGACCCGCAAGTTCGCACAGGTGACGCGGCTAATTAATTAGAGTAGAAAAACCTGCCCTGCATCTCCCAGTTGCCGAGGTTAAACTGCCGTTGCGCACCACAGCTCAGGCACTTCCGATATGCGCGCCCGCCACGCGAGAAGGGCCGGCTCATTTCCCCGTGCCAGCAACCAAAAACCCGTGTCACAAAATTGCTGATTTTTCCCGTCAACGCCTGCATGATGTTTACCTCTCAAAATCTTCCGAATCGTCCTCACCCATTAACGCGCAAACAATCGGCGATTAGGGTCATTTTTGTGGTTTGCCTATCGAGCAAACGCCGAAGGCGTTCGCTAATTTCAGCCCCGGGTTCGAGTTTGCGAGAACCCTGGGTTGCAGCGAAAATTTGAATAAAACCCTGACAGGGTTTCGCGGTTGGCGAACCCTGTCAGGGTTTCTTCATTACTTTGTTGTCGCGGTCCCAGGGTTGTCGCTGCGCTCCAACCCGTGGGCTCAAATTAGCGAACGCCCTCGGCGTAAACTCAGCCCTACCGCCCGTGGTTATATTGGCCTTATACTAATGGGCCTTAAGTCTTAGAGTGCGGAGAGTTAACGATTGAGTGAGCAGCCCTCAGATAACATAACTCGTCTACTGATTGAGCTCTCTAACGGCGATCGGGGCGCGGTTGATCTTTTGTTACCCGTCATCTACGATGAACTGCGCAAGCTTGCGGCCAATTATCTGCGTCGGGAGCGAGTCGATCACACTCTGCAGCCGACCGCGCTGGTTCATGAAGCTTATCTGCGACTCATCGATCAGTCGCGTGTTAACTGGCAGAACCGCGCTCATTTTTTCGGAGTCGCTGCCCAGATAATGCGTCGCCTACTCGTTGATCATGCGCGCAAGCATAATGCGGAAAAGCGTGGCCAGGATTTTCAAAAACTCTCGCTGGACGAAAACATCGATCGAGCGGTCGAACGAAGCGCCGAACTGATTGCGCTGGACGACGCGCTCAAAACACTGGCCGCATTCGACGCACAAAAGGCACGCATGGTTGAATTACGTTACTTCGGCGGGCTCTCCATTGAAGAGACGGCAGACGTGATGGGTGTCACTCCCACAACCATCAAACGTCACTGGCGTTTCGCCAAGGCCTGGCTTCATGGAGAAATGCAAAGAAATAATTAATGCACGCAGCAAGTCCAATCCAGCAAGGCAACTAGAATTATCTCTGTGTAATCTCTGTGTTCTCTGTGTCCCTGTGGTGCTCTTGTTTCAACCTTAGCCACAGCAACTCAGAGAGCACAAAGATCGCACGTAGAAAAGCTCAATGACCCCCGAACGCTGGCGACAGGTTGAAGAAATTTTCCAGACGGCACTCGATCTTTCTCCCGAAGATCGAAACCGCTACGTGTCAGACGTGTGCGCGGCGGACACCGAGCTCAAACGCGACGTTGAATCGCTGCTTTTGCAGTACGACAGCGCCGGCGAACTACTCGAAGAACCCGTTTACGGCAATACCGAAATGAGCATGCTCGAGTCGTTTGTCGAAGACAAAGACCCGATGATTGGGCGACGTCTCGGCTCCTATCGTATCGAGCGGGAGATTGGACGCGGCGGCATGGGCGCCGTTTACGAAGCCTCGCGCGCAGACAACGAATTCAACAAGCGAGCGGCCATCAAGCTCGTCAAACGCGGGATGGACACGGACTTCATCCTGCGTCGCTTCCGTAAAGAGCGACAGATCCTCGCCGCCCTGGACCATCCACACATCGCCGGCCTCCTCGACGGAGGAACTACGGAAGACGGGCTGCCCTACTTCGTAATGGAGTACATCGAAGGACAGCCGCTCTACAGTTATTGCGACAACAATAAACTGAACATCACGGAGCGCCTTAAACTCTTCCGCTCAATCTGCGATGCCGTCCATTACGCGCACCAGAAACAGGTCGTGCACCGTGACATCAAACCGTCAAACGTGCTCGTGACTTCGGAAGGTGTTCCGAAGTTACTCGACTTCGGCATCGCCAAGTTGCTGAATCCGACACTCGCAGGTGACATCACTCACGATCCGACAGCAACCGCGATGCGTTTGATGACGCCGGAGTACGCGTCACCGGAACAAGTGCAGGGCGCGCCGACCACTCCGACTACCGACGTCTATTCGCTCGGCGTGTTGCTTTACGAATTATTGACAGGTCACCGGCCCTATCGTCTCGTTAATCGTGCTCCGCATGAAATCGCGCGTGTGATCTGTGAGGAAGCTCCCGCGCCGCCCAGCATCATCATCACGCGCGCAGAGGATTTGTTGCCGAGTCTTTTTACCGGCGATGAGTCAACCACACTCAGGCGACTCTACACCTCTCGTGGCGGCACGCTCGAATCGCTGCGTCGCGCGCTTTCCGGTGATCTCGACAACATCGTGATGCAGGCGTTGCGCAAGGAACCGGAATGGCGTTACCAGACCGCGGCGGATCTGCGCGACGACATCACACGCTATCTCGAAGGCCGTCCGATCCTCGACCTGCCTGACCCGCCACGCGTCAGCGGTGCTCTCAAAACAGACGCGACGGAAAACTCGCTGGCTGTGTTGCCGATGAAGATTCTGGACATCAACCAGCCGGAAGCGGGTCCGGATTATCTCGGAACAGGTCTCGCCGACGCGCTAATCACACGACTCAGCGCGATCCGGAGTTTTGCAGTTAGACCAACGAGCAGCGTGCTTCGTTACGGCGCTGATGCCGATCCATTGCGCGCGGGTCGTGAGCTCGGAGTCGAGTTTGTGCTCGACGGCAGAATCAGGCGCTCAGCAGAACGGATTCGCATCACGATTCAACTGCTCAACGTCCGGGATGAAACGACGGCGTGGGCCGGACAGTTTGACGAGCAGTTTACAGACGTTCTGAATCTCGAAGACATCATCTCTTCGCACGTCGCGGAAGCGATCGTGCCGCATTTAACGGTGGACCAGCGCCTGCGACTCGCCAAGCGCGGCACCGACAATCCCCAGGCGCACGAAGCTTACCTGCGTGGACGTTTTTACTGGAACACGTTTACCGAAGACGGTTTTGCGCGCGCGATCGTCTGTTACCAGCAGGCAATCGCGCTCGATCCGAAGTACGCCCTCGCGCATGCAGGCGTTGCCAACTATCACAACTGGCTCGGTGTGTTTAGCGTAATGCCGTTCGCGGAGTGCTCGGCCGCGGCTCATGAAGCGGCTTCGACGGCAGTTGAGCTTGATCCGAATCTCGCGGAAGGTCACGTCGCGCTCGGTCAGGCAATTCTCTGCCGCGACTTTGCGTGGTCCAGTGCCGAGCATCATCTCGTTCGCGCGATCGAGCTCGATCCAAACTATCCGCCCGCACGCGTTTGGTACTCGTTGCAACTCGCAATGGAGGGCCGCTTTAGCGAATCATTGCGCGAGGCGCACACTGGACGCGATCTCGATCCACTCGCAATCATCTCGCGCTTCGCGGTGGTGTGGTGTTCGTATCACGCACGCCGTTTCGACGAGGCATATCGTTTTGCGAGCGCTACGCTTGAAAACGAGCCGCGAAATTTGATGATGCTTTATGGCTCGAGCTTCGTGCTGAGCCGTCTGGGCCGTCACGCCGAAGCCATCAGCGCGGCTGAGCAGTGTGTGGAGTTGATGGGAAAGGCTTCGCACACGCTGGGACGGCTCGCGAGTGCTAACGCCGCTGCTGGAAATCTCGAGGAAGCACAGGCAGTACTCAATGACATGCATCTGCTGGCTGAGCGGCGTTACGTTTCGCCGTATCATCTCGCACTCGTAACCTGTCAGCTTGGTCGTCCGGAAGAAGCACTCGATCATTTAGAAAGAGCGTACGAGTCGGGCGATGCAAAAGTGCTGTGGATGGGAGTCGATCCCGAGCTCGATCCACTTCACGGGCACCCGCGTTTCAACGATCTATTGCGCAAGTTGGACCATCGTCTCGCTGCGCTGCCGATGATTGCCGGTCAGTTTCGTGACGACCAGGAATCGATCGCCGTACTTCCCTTCCGCATTCTGAGCCCGCCGGGAGAGAACACCGGTGACGAATATCTTGGTGTCGGACTTACCGATGCACTGATAACACGACTCAGCAACGTTCAACGTCTGGTGGTGCGACCGACGAGCAGCGTGCTTCGTTATCGTGGCGCTGCGATTGATCCCCTCATTGCCGGGCGTGATCTCGGGATCGATTACGTCATCGATGGCAGTCTGCGTCGTATCGGAAACCGCATTCGCGTAACGGCTCAACTCCTGAGCATCAGTGAAGGCGTAACCCGTTGGGCCGAACAATTCGACGAAGAATCGACAGACGTTCTTCAGATCGAAGACTCGATTTCGGAGAAGGTCGCAGCCGCTTTGTTGCCGCAACTCACCGGCGACGAAAAACGCCAGTTGTCGAAACGCGGCACAGACAGTTCGGAAGCGTTCGAGGCTTACCTGCGCGGTCGTTACTACTGGAGCTCTTACACGGAAGTCGGCCTGGCCAAGGCGCTCGATTGTTACAAGAAAGCGATCAAGCACGACCCGGATTACGCGCTCGCTTACACCGGAATCGCCGATTACTACAACTGGCTCGGCGTCTTCGGCATTCGCCCGTTCGCGGAGACTTCCGCAGCCGCGAAACAAAACGCCGCGAAAGCCGTCGAGCTCGATTCAAGTTCCGCCGAAGCATACAGCGCGCTCGGCTTCGCGACAGTTTGTCATGACTTCGACTGGGCGGTCGCGGAAGGTCAGCACCGTCGCGCGATCGAGATCAATCCCAACTACGCTACGGGACATAACTGGTACGCCTTTCACCTGATGATGGAAGGACGTTTTGAAGAAGGCATCGAGCGGATATTGCGCACCCGCGAGCTCGATCCTGTTTCGCCGAGTGTGCTTCAGGCGCTGGCGTGGTGTTACTACCAGTCGCGCCGCTTCGACGAATCCCTCGCGACGTTCAAAAGCATGCTCGAAGCAGTGCCCGATTTTCCATACGGACTCGTGACATACTCCTGGGTGCTTAGACACACGGGCGATGTCGATGAAGCCGTGGAAGCCGCGGAGAAGGCGGTGAATCTTTCGGGCGGCGGTGCCTTCTACATCGCCGCACTCGGCGCCGCCTATGCGGCCGCAGGAAGACAAGAGGATGCCCGCGCCGCGTTGGACCGCCTGGCCCAACTCTCGGTCCACGGTTACGTTTCGCCGTATCACCTCGCCCTAATCCACTTGCATCTTGGGGAACGTGAACGTGCGTTGGCACTGCTTCAGGAGGCACATGCGCTCAGAGATGCGTGGGTGGTCTGGTTAGGCGTCGAACCACAGTGGGATCCACTGCGTGGGGAACCGATTTTAGAGGGAATTCTGCGCGACCTGCGGCATCCGGCGTTGTATCGCAGAGTCGCGAAGAAGAAGCCGGCAACCGTGAAGCGTCGAAATCCGGCGCAACACATCGCGCCGATAACGCGGCAGATATTGATGCCGGCCCCGGAGACGCAAGCCGGTGAGAATGAAGAAGCACGCCAGCTCTACACTGCCGGACGTTACTATTCAACGAGACGAACAGCGGAAGGTTTGCGCCAGGCGATCGAACGTCTCGAGCGTGCGGTTGAACTCGATCCGGAGTTTGGCATCGCGCATTCGGAGCTGGCCGATTGCTACGCATTGTTGAACTGGTACGTGGAGCCGCCGCCGGCCGGTGCGTGGGAACGCGCGAAGGAATCGGCGCTCCGCGCGGTTGAAGCCGAACCGAACTTGCCGGAGGCGCATGCGTCGCTCGGGTTTGTGAGACTGCACTACGATCGCGACTGGGTCGACGCCGAACGCGAGCTGCGTAAAGCGATTCAACTAAAGCCGAGCAACCAGGTGGCCCATCGCTGGTACGCATACAGTTTGTCAGCAATGGGTCGGCACGACGAGGCTTACGCCGAGATCGAGCGCGCCCGACAGATCTCGCCGCAATCGGCAGTGATCGCAACCGCAGTCGCCAATGTATTGTTTCTCGCAGGCAAGTTTGACGAAGCGGTGGCCCAGGCGCGCAAGTCACTCGAGCTCGATCCCGGCGCAGTGGCAGCGCACACGATCCTGCGTTGGGCCTACGAGCTCAAAGGCATGCACAACGAAGCGATGGCTGCGTTTGAGCAGGAACGAAGCTTCGCCGGCGACACGCCAACGACACATGCAAAACGCGCGCACGTGCTCGCGGCGACCGGAAAGCGCGAAGAAGCCCAGGCCATCCTGAACGAGATCATTGCGAGGCGTCAGGAAAACTGGGTGACGGCCTATGAGATTGCGATTATCTACACCTGGCTCGACGATTTCGACAACGCATTTCGCTGGCTCGCACAGGCCGAACGCGAGCATGCAGTTGGTTTCACGTTTGTGCGCGTCGATCCGCACCTCGCGAAACTTCGCCTCGATCCACGCTTCGCTGACTTGATGAGAGAGACTGAAAAAACCATTCCTTAATCAGCTTAAATCGTGACTAATACATCCGTATCATCCGTGGTTACCAATCCCCAGGATCTCGACGCCTGGGTGCGTGAAGTTGTTGCCTGGCATTTCGATCCGGAAACGGGCTGTCCTTTCTGGTTGGACTACGCCAAAAACCTTTCGTGGGACCCGCGCAAAGAGATTCAAACCTACGACGACTTGTCGCGTTTCGGATATTTTCAGGACGAATGGTTGCGTGGTGGCCCGGTTCGTCGCTGGGTGCCGAAAGGTTACGCCGATCGACCCGTCTACACGTTTGAAACTGGCGGCAGCACAGGCGTACCGAAGTCACGTATCAACATCGACGACTTTCGCATCGACTACGAAGCGTTCAGCGACACACTCCCCGACGAGTACTTCCCGCGCGGCGCTGACTGGTTATCGCTTGGACCAACCGGCCCGCGTCGCCTGCGTTTAGCAGTCGAGCACCTGGCCCAGCATCGTCGCGGCATCTGTTTCCTCGTCGATCTCGATCCGCGCTGGGTCATCAAGTTGATTAAGATGGGCCAGCCGAAGATGGCTGAGCAGTACAAGCAGCACGTGGTCGAACAAGGCCTGACTTTATTGAAGGCGCACGACAATATTCGTTGCCTGTTTACGACTCCGAAACTGCTCGAAGCGTTGTGCGAAAAAGTGTCGCTCAAGAAGATGGGGATCACGGGCGTCTTCTGCGGCGGCACTGAGATGACGCCACAGTTTCATCGCTTTGCGGTGGAAGAGTTACTCGAAGGCGCTTACTTCGCGCCGACATACGGCAATACTTTGATGGGACTGGCAGTTCACAAGACGCGCGATCCGAAAGACAACTACGCGATCATTTACTATCCGCCGCTGCCGCGTGCGGTTGTTGAAGTTGTCGATCCGGATCAGCCGGATCGAATAGTGGGATATGGTGAAACCGGCCGCGTGCGTTTGACGACGTTGACGAAAGAATTTTTCATGCCGCGCTTCCTTGAACGCGACGAAGCCGAGCGTGAGCCCCCCTGCGAACAATACCCGTGGGACGGCGTTCGCAACGTGCGCCCGTTCTCGCGCTTGCAATCAACAGTGGTCGAAGGCGTTTATTAATATGTTGCACATACCAATCCTGCGTCACGGCAATCAATACAAGAGCCTCGACGTCGCGCGCGTCCCGCACCATCAAACACGCGAGCTCTTCGTCGAAGTCAGCCAGGCGAATGCAGGACTGATCCGACGCGACCTTGCCCGGCAGGAGATTGGCGCCGCGGCTCTGAGTCGCTTCTCGACACGCGAGCTCGTCCAGATCTGCGCGCGCGGCGGTGAGCACTTCACGAACGATTCCCTTCCTCTCGGCGATTCAATGCAAACCCCCGAAGACTACGTGAAGCAAGTGTCAGCGACGACTGGTCTGCCGCACGTTCTCGCACGCCGCAACATGCAGAAGATCAAGAGTATGTTCGCGAACATGGAAAGCGTTCTTAATGGTCTCACTCGCAATGTCGATTGGGAACTGCTCGATCGCGGCTTTGGTGAGTTTGGCGGGCATGCGCTCAGTTTCTTTCCGCGCACGCAATCGCTCGGCGCCGTTTTGCCGAACAACTCACCGGGCGTGCACTCGCTCTGGATTCCCGCGTTTCCGCTCCGCATTCCACTCGTAATCAAGCCCGGCAGCGCCGAGCCGTGGACGCCTTACCGCATAATTCAGGCCTTAATTAAGGCCGGCGCGCCGCGAGAGGCTTTCAGTTTTTACCCCGCCGATCACGCGGGCGCGGCAGAGATCCTGCGCAGCTGTGGTCGTTCCATGTTGTTTGGCGACTCATCGACCACAGGCGCATGGGCCAACGACCCGCGTGTCGAGATCCATGGACCAGGCTACAGCAAGATCATCATCGGCGAAGATTGCGTTGACGACTGGGAACAGTATCTCGACGCGATGGTTACATCGATTGCCGATAACGGTGGTCGCTCGTGCGTGAACGCTTCAGCGGTTTGGACACCCGCGCACGCGGAAGAGATCAGCGAAGCACTCGGAAAACGTTTAGCGCAGATCGTTCCACGCGCCGCAGACGATGAAAACGCGCAGCTCGCGCCGTTTGTCGATGCCCGGGTCGCTTCGCGCATCAATTCGATTATCGACCAGGGTTTGACTGAGCCGGGCGCACGGGATGTCACTGCCGCGTATCGTGATGGCGAACGGCTCGTCGAGTGGAACAACTGTTCCTACCTGCTGCCCACGGTTGTTCTTTCCGACGCGGATCATCCGCTCGCGATGAAGGAGTTTCTATTCCCGTTCGCAAGCGTCGTACAAGTCAATCAAAATGAGATACCGTCCCGCCTTGGTCCAACGCTCGTCGTAACGGCCATCACGAAAGACCCAAAACTGATCCAAACACTCGTCGCCTCTTCGCGTATCGATCGTCTCAACATCGGCGCACTGCCGACCAACCAGATCAGTTGGGACCAGCCACACGAGGGCAATCTGTTCGATCACCTTTACGCACGTCGTGCATTCCAGCAGGCCGTCGCCGTTTGAGGAAATAAGGTGAGAATTCTTTATCTCACGGGCGGGGCAGGCAGGATGTACTGCGGCAGTTGCCTGCGCGACAACGCGATGGCGACCGAGCTCATGAAGCGTGGTCACGATGTGCTGCTGTTGCCGGTCTACACGCCAACGCTCACCGATGAGCCGAATGTCAGTCACAATCATGTTGTCTTAGGCGGCATCAGTGCGTATCTGGAACAGTACGTGCCCCTCTTTCGCAAGACGCCGCGCTGGCTCGATCGTTTGTGGGATTCGAAGACGGCATTAAACCTCGCGACGAGGCGATCGATTTCGACCAATCCGAAGATGCTCGGCGAGATGACTGTTTCCGTGTTGAAAGGCGAAGATGGTTTTCAGCGCAAGGAGATCGATAAGTTTCTCGACTGGGTAAAGGACGAGGCGCCGCCTGACGTTATCAATCTTCCTTACACACTGCTGCTGGGCCTCGCTGGACCAATCAAGCAATCTTTAAAGGCTCCTATTTTCTGCACGCTCCAGGGCGAAGATCTGTTTTTGGACGGCCTACACGAGCCCTATCGGACTCAGGCGCTCGATCTGATCCGCGATCATCTTCCGCATGTAGATCGTTTTCTATCCGTGAGCCAGTATTACGCGGATTTCATGCCTGGTTATCTCGGCATTCCACGCGACAAGATCCGTGTGGTGCCGTTGGGTATTAACCCGGACGGCTTCGAGTTGCGACACGCTGATCCACGTGGACCATTCACGGTCGGTTTCTTTGGACGCATCGCGCCGGAAAAGGGACTGCACGTGTTGGCTGAAGCATATCGCCTCGCGCGACAGTCGGGAGAGTTGCCGGAAGCGCGACTGGAAGCCGCGGGCTACATGGCCGCGGATTGCAAACCTTATCTCGAAGCCATTCAAAAACGTTTGCAGGACGCCGGGCTCGGTGGTGAGTTTCACTATCGCGGAGTTTTGGAGCGCGTAGATAAGATCGAGTTTCTCCGTGGTCTCGACGTGATGTCCATGCCGGCAACGTACGACGAACCGAAAGGTGTTTCGTTACTCGAAGCGATGGCGTGTGGTGTGCCGCTCGTCCAACCACGGCGCGGCGCGTTCACTGAGATCGTCGAAAGAACCGGCGGCGGCCTCCTGGTCCAACCCGACGATCCGCAGAGCCTTGCTGACGGGATTTTGAACATCGCCCGCGATTCCGCTCTGGCTCAAGATCTGAGCGCGAACGGTTTTCGCGGCGTGCGCGAGCACTACACCGCCGCGCACATGGCTGATAAAGTTTTGGAGTCTTATCAGGCTGTTATCGAAAATCAATCGGCCTTAATCCGCGGTTAAATATATGTTTGTCGCAGGCGACGATCTTATTTTTCAACTCGAGAGCGGCTTCGGACTGCTGCGAGTGTTGGCCGTGGAAGGCGAAGGATCGGAAACAGTCTGGCACCTGCTCGCGTACGACGAGTTTTTCCCCGACATTGAATCGGCAGAGCTCGCGTTGGGCCAACAGAAACCTCTGGCGGTTCGCCGCGCACACATGGCGCTTACGAATCGCGCCTTCGAGCGCACACCCGCTGCGCGACTTGGCAACCGTCCCATCGCCGACGACGAGCTCGTCGAATACAACGCATGGCTCAACAGCGAGCGCACAGTCTCCGATCGCTCAGCACTGCTGATGCTCGGCATTCGTTAAGTGTCCGTAAAATCTGTGTTCAAAATACGACTTGTTCTTATTCTTGTTCTCATCTCGCCTGCGCTTGCGGCACGCGTAGAGCGCACGATCGACACCTGGCGCCCAACACATTACCTCGTCAACATCGCGCTGACCGAACAGCTTTCTGAGATCAGTTCCGCGACCGCGCGGATCTATGTCGAAATGCTGAAACCCGCGCGCGTGATCGATCTTGATTTCGGCGAGCTAGCGATCGACGCGGTCACTCTCGATTCCAAACCCATTCCCTTCACTCATAAAGACGGCAAACTTCTGATCACTCTCGCTCAACCCGCGCGTGCGGGAGATCGGTTGGCGTTAACGGTCAATTATCACGGCAAGCCAAAAGACGGACTGATTTTCGCCGCCGATAAGGACGGCAAACCGGCCATCATCGGAGACAACTGGCCGGATCGGGTTCATCACTGGATACCGGTGTTGGACCATCCGTCAGCAAAAGCCACGATCACGTTCAACATCACCGCCCCCGCAGCTCAGGAAGTAGTCGCGAATGGGCGACTGGACCATGTGGAAACAACAGCGAGCGGCCAACGCACGTGGACCTACTCGGAAGGTGTTCCGATTCCACCGTATTGCATGATCATCGGTGTGGGCCAGTTTGCGCGCGTTCAGCCGCCGGAGCGTGCGCTTACGCCGCTTTCGTACTACGTGCCGCTTTCGGAGCGTGATCTCGCACTAAAAGGTTTCTCGCCCACAATACCGTCGCTGGATTTCTTCACCGAGACGATTGCTCCGTATCCGTATGAGAAGCTTGCGATGATCGTGGGAGCGACGCGGTTTGGGGGCATGGAAAATTCGAGTGCGATCGTGTTTACCAGCAATCTGCTCAGCCGCAGTTCGCCGGTGGGAATGAGCAAGACGTACGGCATTCCTTTCAACAACGTAACTCTGATTGCGCACGAGGTCGCGCATCAGTGGTTTGGCGACTCGGTTACGGAATCGACGTGGTCCGATCTCTGGTTGAGCGAGGGCTTCGCGACATACTTCGCAGGACTGTTTGTGCAGCGTTACGAAAGTGAAGAAGCGTTTCAGCGATACATGCGCGACGCGGCGGCGACTGTGTTTGCTTATGAGAGGAGCAAGCGCACGCCGATCTTTGATCGCGACACCGAGAGCCTGATGGAGTTGCTCAATGCCAACAATTATCAAAAGGGCGCGTGGGTGTTGCACATGTTGCGGTCGAGCCTTGGCGATGATGTGTTTTTTCGCGGCATTCGCGCGTACTACGAGTCGCACAAGAATTCGGTTGCGAGCACGGAGGATCTCCGGGCGGCGCTGGAGAAGGCGTCGGGAAAAAATCTGCGCGCGTTCTTTGCGCGTTGGGTTTATGACAGTGGGCATCCGCAGTATGAGTTGGCGTGGCAGTGGGTGCGGCGGCGTGAGTTAAGACTGGTGCTGACTCAGGTCCAAGCTGGTGCTCCGTTTTTGGATCCGGTGCACGTCGTTATCACGACGGCGGGTGGCAAACGAGAAGTGTTTCTGAAACCGAAGGGCAAACAGTTAATCGAAACGATTCGCTTTAATGAAACGCCGGTCCGCGTCGAGGTTGATCCACGCAACACGCTACTTGACGAATCCACAGTCAAGGGTTCGTGAACTCAATTTGACACCATCCCCTTGCTTCCCTATCATCCACGACTGTCGGGGCGTGGCTCAGCCTGGTAGAGCGCACGGTTCGGGACCGTGAGGTCGGAGGTTCGAATCCTCTCGCCCCGACCAATTAAATCAAGCATTTACGGCTACCTGTAAAGGTGGCCGTTCTTGTTTTGTGGCAGGATATAGAATCATCGCCCGCCCAATCC
>DAIOGT010000048.1:0-27444 GCA_036745095.1 Pyrinomonadaceae bacterium | reverse complement strand
TACTTGTGGTCTCAAACCGCTTGCCCATCCTGCCGAAGCGAACGTGTGACAGATTCTTAATCCACTCAAAATATGACACGGTGACTCCCCCCGCGTTTAAATAGATATCGGGGACAACCAGGATCCCACGTCGCAAAAGAATCTCCGCCGCGCGTGCGGTGGTTGGTCCATTGGCCGCCTCGGCGACAATCTTCGCCTTGACGCGTCCTGCGTTTTCTTCGGTGATCTGATTCTCGAGTGCGGCCGGAATCAAAATGTCACAATCAAGTTCGAGTGCGTCCTCCCGAGTGTTGAGATTGCTCGCTCCTGCGAAGTTGAGCAGCGAACCGGTTTCTTTCCGGTGTTTCATCACTGCCTCGACGTCAAGACCTTTCGGGTTATGAATTGCGCCTTCATATTCCGCGAGGGCGATGATGATTCCGCCGCCTTGTTGACAAAACTGAGCGGCGTTATAGCCGACGTTTCCCAATCCCTGGATGACGATTCGCTTACCGTCGACCCCTTTTTCGAGACCGAGTTGCCGCATATCATCCGCGTGGCTACATACTTCCCGCAGTCCAAAAAAGACGCCGCGCCCGGTGGCTTCGAGTCGGCCTCGGACTCCACCCTGAGAAACTGGCTTGCCGGTGACGCAAGCAAGCGCATCAATCTGTCCGGGGTGAAATGCAGAATACGTGTCAACTATCCACGACATTTCTCGCTGTCCGGTTCCATAGTCGGGAGCCGGCACGTCTAGTCCAGGACCAATGAAGTTCTTTTTGATCAACTCCGAGGTATACCGGCGCGTGATCTGTTCCAGCTCCTGGATCGTGTAATTCTTCGGGTTGATCTTTACGGCGCCTTTAGCGCCACCAAACGGAACGTCCATCACGGCGCACTTGTACGTCATCAGTGCCGCCAAGGCCTTCACTTCATCTTCATTTGCGTCCTCTGAATATCTGATTCCGCCTTTTACTGGCAGCTTGTGATGACTGTGCTGCGCCCGCCAGCCGGAAATAACCTCATAACCGCGCTGGGTGCGTATCGGAAACTTGAACGAATAAACGCTATTACAGATCTTAATCTGGTCCAATAGACCTTTCGGGTGTTCGGTAAACGACGCCGCCTCGTCAAAATAAACCGAAACGTTGTCAAAAAAACCTGTTTGAGGTTGAGCTGTATTCATGAATCACTCCTCGGTCGATTAATTGGTCCCACAATTTCACCAACGCCGTATTCGTCGAGTAAAAGAAGATACCCTAGTGCAAGCGTTTCATCTTCCAATCTGTCGCTCAGGTGGATATCGCGCGCGGGAACGGTGCCGCGCAATTGATCAAGAGACCAATTGAGATACTCGCGAATCGGTCCTCCGCAAGCACGATACGCCTTGTCGGCCCGTTCGAGCGAGCGCACGACATCGATCCAGGACCCACCTTTAAACTCTTTTCCGCGAAACCGAAACGTCATTTCGTTAGCTTCCTGGCACTGATTCATGCTGTCTTATCGTATTCGTGAACTCAATCTCCAACGAGAGTGTTATCACGCACGAACGCAGGAGTTTTCTCCTGTAACTGTGCTGTCACCGGTTGCTATACTTCCAAACCTGCATAAGTTTGGAGATAGGAATGAGTATCCGCGGGCGTTTGTTGGCGCTGGCAATCGGAGGTGTTTTCCCGCTCTTAATCGTCGGGCTTACAGTCCTGTGGGTGGTTTGGAGTGAAAAACAAAACCAGCTCAATGAAGCTTTGGAACAGCAGGCCGAGTTGGTGGCAGTCGTTTTCGACCGTTGGCTTGACGCTCAGTATCAGCCCCTGAGGACGATAGCGTCCTATCCCTCCAGCCACCTGAGCGATCCTTCCGCGCTCAAAGCAAACTTAAAGGCTGCTCTGATCAACCGCGCACATTGGATCGATTTGCGCGTGCTGGACTCTACCGGAAAAGTTGTGGCGATCGAACCTGACGGCGCGGGCGATCTTCCTGCCGGCTTTGCCGAAAAGCTCATCAGTGAAGTAGGACGTGATGGTCCGGATGTTGAGACTGAGTGGATGCGCGGAGAGGGAAGTTATGTTCTATCAGTCGCAATGCCGCTCGAGGGCAGCGGGGCCGTGGTCGCGCGGATTGACGGCGAAGCATTAACAGAACCGCTGCAAGGCATCACGTTGCCGGACCGCGCGCTCGTTACTCTCCTCGATCAACATCGTCGCATCATTTATCGCAGTGCAACCGGAGAAGCAACGCTGGGAATTGATCTCAGTGGTGTGGACCAACTGTCTGTGCTGCAGGACCGCAATACCGCGGTGATGGTCAGGAGGAGTTCTGTTGATGGCGTGGAACGCGTGTATGGACTCGGGCGAGTTGGCAAAACAGGCTACGTTGTTATGGTTGGTGTTCCGAGCGAGATTTTTTATGCCTCCGCCTGGCGACAACTAATGAGTTATACCATCGTGGGCTTGATAGTCGTTTTCGGCAGTATGACCGGTGCGCTACTAATCGCAAGAAGCATCGCCCGGCCCGTGCGACTACTGAACTTTGCGGCTGAGGAGTTCGGAGGTGGAAACTTCTCCGCGAGAGCACCGGCGGAAGGAAACGACGAGCTTTCCCGTCTCGGTATGAACTTCAACGCAATGGCTGAGCGATTACAGAAAAGGGAAGCGAGGTTCGCCGAGTTGGACCGGCTCAAATCTGAGTTTGTCTCAACCGTTTCCCACGAGTTGCGCACACCATTAACGACCATCAAGGCGCTGACACGTCTTCTGATGCGCGATGATCTCGATGAAAAGAAAAGACGCGAGTATATTGAAACGATTTCGGTTGAATGCGATCGTCAGATCGACTTTGTTCTCAACCTGCTCGACCTGTCTCGAATAGAAGGCGGCGTGATGCGCGTGACGCACGAACGTGTCGATGTGCAGGAAGTCATCTCGTCTGTCGTGAAGTCAGAGGCACGGGCGGCCGACAAGAGAAATCACGAACTGCGGGTGGACCAACAATCTGACGTTCCGCCAGTGTGCGCCGACCCAAAAGAGCTTCGTCGCGTGCTTTCAAACATCGTCGAGAACGCGATCAAGTACACACCGGACGGTGGTCGCATCGTGCTGTCCGCTAGCGAGGAAGACTCGCAGGTAGTTATAAGCGTCACGGACAACGGTCGCGGCATTCCACCCGAGGACATGCCCATACTATTTGACAAATTTCATCGTGGACGTCCTGCGCCGCAATCCGCCGCGACCGGCGACGGTACTACCAGCGCGGAGTTCCTCGAAGATGCCGACGTGTCTGGCGTCGGTCTGGGTCTTTATCTCGGACGAAACGTGATGGAGCAGATGGGCGGACGTATCAGCGTAGACAGCGAAGTCGGACGTGGCAGCACGTTCAGGCTGCATTTACCCGTTTGGAATGACAGAGGATGCAACAAGTCCGATCAGGAGGAGTACGCTCGTGGCGAAACAGTTGCTAGTCGTAGATGATGATCCAAGTCTTTTGCTTGCAGTATCGGAAACCCTTCGCGCGGAAGGTTACGAAGTGCAAACAGCTCGCAGGGGATCCGAGGCAATGGTCCGGGTCGCGGAAGCGCTTCCCGATCTAATCATCAGTGACATTCGGATGCCCGGCATGGACGGCTACGCCCTCGTACGTAATCTACGCGCGACGCCGCGCACGCGTCTCGTACCGATAATCTTCCTGACGGCAAAGGATGAAACCGCGGACCGGGTCGCGGGATTTCGCACGGGTGTTGATGCCTACGTCACGAAGCCTTTCGAACCCGAGGAGTTGGTGGCCATCGTCAAGAGTATTCTCGAACGAGTACAGCGCACGCACTCCGATCTCGCGCGCATGTTCGGAGACCAGGAGAGTGACGACTATGAGCTGATACGCGATGAAGATTTGACAGAGGCCGAGTGGCGCGTAGCGGAAGCGGTCGCGCGCGGACTATCGAACAAAGAGATTGCGGCGGAATTAAAGCTCAGTTTAAGAACGATTGAGGGTCATATTAGTCGCATCCTCGACAAGAAGAACCTGAGCAACCGAGTGGAATTAGCCCTCCATGTACGAGAGAGACGGCAAAGCGATTGAAGATTTAGCCCTCCTTATGCCTTCCTAATCCTCCGCCCTTGCAGGTGTAAATACCCACAAACGTCAGGTGTTAATACCCTATTTCCAAATAGCGTTCCTGACTAGTCTAAGCACTGTACACAGTATCAGTTAGACCAGAAATACAGATGGGGTGCGAACAGGGTGTCCTTAAACGAGAACGAGTACATCGTCTTATCAGGAGACGGACTTAAGAAGAGGCCCGGCCAGGGCTGGCTTGAAATCTTGAAGCAATGGCTAGTGAAGTGCCCGCAGTGCTTTGAGGTTCGGCTGGTGGTCGGAGCGCAGGAAAACGATCAATACGTTTGCAGGGATTGTGGCCACAGTTTCCCAATCCGACAAAAAGTGATTGGTGGGGCTAAAAGATCAACAATCTGATTTGAGAGGGACAATATGTCATCGTCGCAAGTTATCAGGAGGGAGCAAAGCTTTGTGGTCGCGTCGCCTGCGATGCTCACCTCCGCGCCTAAAAACGGAAGACTCAAAGTGTTGATTCCCTATGATGGTTCCGAAAGCTCCGATACCGCTCTTGAAAGCCTGAAAAGGGCGGGCTTGCCGCAGGAACTGGAAGCACTTGTCGCAGTAACGCAGGTATGGCTGCCGTTGTCGCCCTCCGAAATTACTCACGCAGTCAATGCTCGTCGACTGAAGCTGTTGCAATCTGGAGTGTGTTCCTTTGTTCCAGCGCTATCGGAACACGAAGAGCAGCACGTTCTCTCACTCGAGGCGGACCGGCGCATCCGTTCGATCTTTCCTTCAGGAACGGTAACGACTGAAGTCATGCAGGAAATGGCAGTGGGCAGCGAGATTCTTCGAAAGGTGAAGAGCTGGGGAGCGGAACTCATCATCTTAGGAGCTAAGACCAGTCCGTCACCAGACATAACTGATTATGCTGGACCGGCTATTAGAGTTGCTCGAGACGCGCATTGTTCAGTTCGAATCGCGCGTGCCTCGGATGAAAAGGATGAGGCTCCTGTACAGATCTTAATTGGCGTTGATGAAGCTGGTTCGACGGACTGGGTGGTCGAGGCAGTGGCGGAGCGATTTTGGCCGGCAGGAAGCAAAGCAAAGTTGGTTGCGGTGCGAAGGAGTGGTCCGCGTGACGCGGGAAAGGAGTTCGAACCCCGTCACGCGTTGGAGAGACAGACCGACAGGTTGCGAGCGACTGGACTGGAAGTCTCGTTTGGGATCAAGTACGGCCAGCCACATGACGTGATTTTGCAGGAGGCTCGCGACGTAGCTGCCGATTCAATATTTATCGACGCGCACGGATTGGACCACCGGCAAAGCGACGGTTCTGGCAATTACGGTCTTGGCAAAGTCGCTGAAGCCATCCTATTGGGAGCGCATTGCTCGGTCGAAATCGTGCGTCCCAAAAACTTACCCGAGCAGTTCTTAGAACCCGCTGCCTAATCGCAGCGGGTATCAGCTCTTATCCCCCCTTCTGAAACCGCCAAATCACCAGCAATAGAAAAACAAACGTCACTAATTGGCAACCGCCGTGTGCAGAAGTCCCAATAAACTGCCAACCCTTAAACAATTTGAATTTTTTCGACCACAGGAGTGCACAACATGAGCAAACCCGTTCGTATTCTCGGCATAGCCGGCAGTCTGCGCCGTGAATCGTACAACCGCGCCGCCCTGCGCTCGGCAACGCAACTTGTGCCCGAAGGCGCGACGATCGAGATCTTCGAGCTTGACGGCATACCTGCATTCAATCAGGACGAGGAGCAGAACCCATCGCCTAAAGTGGTGGAGTTGAAGCAGCGAATACGCGAGGCGGACGCCGTGCTGATTGTGACGCCGGAGTACAACTACTCCATCCCGGGCGTATTGAAGAACGCGATCGATTGGGCGTCGCGACCGTATGGCGATAGCGCGTGGAACGGGAAACCAGCGGCGATCATGGGCGCCTCTGTTGGCGTCATCGGCACGGCTCGCGCGCAATACCACCTGCGTCAAATGTTCGTCTTCCTGAACATGTTTCCCATCAATCAGCCAGAGGTGATGATCGGCAATGCTTCAGAGCGGTTTGACGCTCAAGGGAATGTGACCGATGAAATGACGAAAAAGTTGATCCGCCAGCTACTCGAGAATCTGGTCGACTGGACACGTCGAATCGGACCGACTCAGGGATCGTAAGTACGAAGACGGACATGCCGCCATCGTGCACCATTTAACCGACCGCAAGGAGGGGACGTCATGCGAGCAGTAAGGTTCGTCGGGGTGGGCCATCCCGCTCAGATCGCCGATGTCGATAAGCCGAAGCCCGGTCCGGGACAGGTCTTGATAAAGATCGGCGGTGCGGGTGTGTGCCATTCCGACTTGCACGTGATGGAAGACGATTTAGGTTTCACGGGCACATTCACGCTCGGACATGAGAACGCCGGATGGGTAGCCGGGCTTGGACAAGGAGTGACAGGTTTTAAAGAGGGCGACGCGGTTGCCGTCTACGGTCCGTGGGGCTGCGGTCGTTGCCATGCTTGTCAGCTCTCGATGGAGAATTACTGCGAGAACTGGGCGGAGCTCGGCGGCTTCGGCGGCGGTCTCGGTTTCGACGGCGGGATGGCTGAGTACATGCTCGTCCCCTCGGCCCGCCTGTTAGTACCGCTTGGTAAATTGAACCCAGTTCAAGCCGCTCCTCTAAGCGACGCCGCGTTGACGCCGTATCACGCAATCAAGCGCGCCCTGCCGCACCTCAACGCTGACTCGACTGTCGTCGTAATGGGCGTAGGCGGACTGGGACACATGGCCATCCAATTACTGCGCGTGCTCGCACCCGTCCGCATCGTCGCCGCCGACGTGGACGATCAGAAGTTGGACCAGGCGAAGTCGCTCGGCGCGGATGACATTGTCAATAATCGCAACGCCGACGAGGCTGCTGAACGTATAAAGAAGATCGCCGGTACGCGTGGAGCAGGATTAGTCCTCGACTGCGTTGGGGTGCAGCCGACCGTCGATCTCGGTGCAAAACTTCTCGGGCGTAATTGTGTTTGGACAATCGTCGGCTTAGGCGGTGGCCACCATGATTTCCATCACGGCAGCACGCCCTACGGATGCTCGGTGAGCATTCCGTACTGGGGGTCGCGGGTTGAATTAATGGAGGTGATCGCGATGGCGCGCGATGGCCGAATCCATGCGGAGACAACTGAGTTTCCGCTCGACCAGGCCGTCGCAGTCTATGACAGGCTGAAGGCGGGACAAATCAGCGGTCGCGCCGTTCTGGTACCGGATCGCGCATAGCTGAATGATTCCCAACGGTCGGCTAACTGCCGGCAACGCCTGACATCCGATCGATGTTGATCCGGAAAACTATGATGTCCTGAGTATCCGCATCGTGGACGACACTCCATTCCACAGGCGTCATCATGGGATAACGTTTCATCAACAGCGTCAGTGCTTCCTTTCGTTCAGCGTCATCCGTTAACTCCTCGAAATTTCCAAAGGCCAACGCACTGCGCCAACGGAGATCCGTTTCGATCTGATCCACCTGCACGCATGCCCGCGGGTTCTCTCGTAGCGCAGAGATTTTTAACCCGGATAATGAATGACCGTAGATCGCACCGTCTCTAAAGTCATAGTTGATGGGAACGACGTAAGGGTCTCCCTTCACAACGCAACCAAGTCGTCCGACCCTTGCCGACTCGAACAATAGCTGAATCTCCTCAGAATTCAGGTGATGAACCATTCAAGATCTCCTATTTGTTAATCTGCAATGATCCAAACAGGATTTCTTGTCACAAACCTCACGAGCGTCGTCAATAATCGTTGTGATGGATGATCAAAGATTACAGGGTTTTACTGTCAGTCAGCTTTTCGTGTTCGTCGACTAGTGAGGCAAGCTGTGTTCGACTCATGGTGCTACCACGGCTGAGGCTGGCAAACGGATCGTCTACCATGGAGAAGACCACCTCATCTTCGCCGGGGAGCGGTGCGATTTCTTCGAGGAAGCGCGCATTGAGCAACACTGGCTGGAAAACCAGCAACCCAACGTTACGCAAACGGGCCATCATTGCATCATGACTGCTGTGAAACAGCGGGACGCGAAGTCCTCCATCATGATCAAGCGCAAACCAGTCCCCGTTGGCTCGCTGCATGGCAAAAACTTCGCTCATAATTTTCCCTTATTTCTACTGAACACCGGAAGCAGGTTACGCAAAGCGATGCCTGATCCTTGAATACCGAAAGGGCAGGCGACTTTGGTCTCCTTTTGACGAACTGTTAATCCAATCAGGCGAAACGTTATACGCGTTGGCCAGGATACTTAGGTTCGCGCGCAACGTTGACCAATCGCCTCGAGCGCGTTCAGTAAGCGCGTTGTCGTGCATGAAATCGTCAAGTGGTTTAGCCTGGTTGAGCAGGCTTCTCACGTCGTCCGCCACCAACTGTTTGGCATCGAAACGAATGCGCACTCGATCGGTCGCCTTCTTGAAGGCTCGCACGGCGTCATTCATGTTGCCCTCGCTCATGGTCCGATCATAAGGTCGTTGGAAAAATGCGTCTGTAAGACTCACACGAAACGTGTCGCCGCCAGTCTCGAGCTGTTGAATTAGCAGATCGAGATCACTCTCGGACAGTCGGAACGATCCATTTGAGTCCACCTTCATTGAAGTTTGCTGGTTCCACTGCCAACTGACGTCATACGCTTTTGCCAGCGCGTTGAGATCCGTTCGCAGCGAAGCCCAATCATTCTTGACGCGACGGTTTAAGTTATTGTGAGTTATGAAGCTGTTGATGGGCAACGCATTTTGCAGGATGCTCTCCACGTCGGCCGCAACCGCTAGTCGCCGAGTAAACTGATCCCTGAACTGCTTAATGGCGAGATGGAAGCCAGATTGGAACGTGCTGATGTCATTTTGAGGCTGCGTTTGGTCGACGCTCCCCTGGACCAATGCCGCATTGAGACTGTTGCGGAACCTGCTCGAGCTTTGTTCAACTCGCTGAAGCATGTTGCCGATCAGACGGGTGTTAGTACGGTGAGGCTGCGGCTGCGCCTGAACACTCAGGCCGATGACGATGGAAAATAGTAACAGGATAAAAACGGAAGTGATGCTCTTCATAATCGTCAGGTTTCTTCTTTCGGCCGCAAAAGGACGCTAACGATTTATAGCAGTCAAAGATCATAAGGTCTGTGCGCCAACACACTTACCGAATTGCGGTACGACGGACTTGAGTTATCTCTTACGTTCTGTTCCGGACTCCGCTCTGAAACCCATGGACTTGAATAGTCCGAAGAGCTGCAGCATCGCTTGCCGAATCCCGTTTTCCACTGTTGCAGGCGACTGTCCCATTTCCTTTGCGATTTCAAGATTGGTCATGCCAGAGAAGAATGACAGTTCAATCATTCGGTGCTGTAGTGGCGGGATTTCATTTAGCACTGCGCGAACGAGTCGCCGTTGTTCGGTGATATTGATTGAGGGCGTTGAATGTTTTTTGGCTCCGCTTGTGCGTAACGTCTCGCTATGCGCGGTGAGTTGACCGCAAAGACGCTCGAGGGCGCGCCGGTGTGCAATAAGGATAAGCCAGGTTAACGGCCGTTCATTTTGTTTGCCGAATTGGACGGCTCTGCGTCTTACTTCCTCATAAAGTTCCGCCAACACCTCTTCTGCCGTTTGCGTATGTCCCAAAATACGCAACAAGAGACCGAAGAGGAGCCCGTTTGTCGCCTCAAAAAAGAGACGGAAAGACGCTTCATCACCTTTCGCTATCCATGGAAGCAGTGTTCCCACCTGATCCGCTCTCGAGTTCTGACCGCTTACCAAAGAAAGCACTGACTTTCGCGATAACCGCACGGCGCGTTCCCTTCAACCAACCGAACTTCTAATCTCTTTTTGAGCTGCAAGTCTAAGAATCACTGGGGCAATCGTATGTGCGTTGTGCCACATATAAGGATTTTTCAAGCCGCACACGACTAAGTAACTCGCGGTCCACCCATATGTGTGTTAGCGCACAGACGTATTTTGAGATCGCGCGGCAAACTGATGATCGGGTAACCAGCAAAACGAAGGAGGGTGCATCAACTCTCTATTCCAAACTCTAAACGACAGTTCGAAAGCGTAAGTACCATGTGTGCAATTAGTGTCAATACCCAAACCGCAGCAGCGCCGGGTCGCCAACTCTTTCGGCAAACAGGAATCGCTGGCCAACCTACGATCCTCGTGGTCGAAGACCACGACGACACGCGCGAAATGCTGCATCTTGTTCTAGAGATGTGGGGGTATCGAGTAGTGGAGGCCTGTAACGGGTTAGAGGCCGTAGAGGCGGCTTCACGCGAAAGACCCCAGCTGATTTTAATGGACAGCCGCCTGCCGTTGCTCGACGGGCTTGCGGCAACTCGCCGCATTCGTGAAAACCGGCTCCTGGATCAGGTGAAGATTGTGGCGCTCAACGGCTCGGGCAGTCCACGCTATCACGTTGATGCACTGGCAGCCGGGTGCGACGATAGCATTGACAAACCCTTTGATTTTGATGAGCTACGAACCTACCTGTCCTGCTCGTCGATTGTTCCTCATGCCATGGGGCAAGCGAACTAATTTGGACATTAGCTACGCTGGAATTATTTACATGCCCGAGCCGCCGGACGCGAGGTCAGGTTTGTCTTCCTGCTGAAACTCAGAGATGAGGCCCTCGGTTGTCAGCATCAACCCCGCGATCGATGCGGCGTTTTGCAACGCGCTACGCGTAACCTTGGCGGGATCGATGACACCCGCGGCTATGAGGTCTTCAAACTTCTCAGTTACGACGTTGTAACCGATGTTCGGGTTCTTTTCGGAGCGAACTCTCTCGACGATCACCGCGCCTTCTTTGCCGGCGTTAGCGACGATTTGCCGGAGAGGCTCTTCCAGTGCGCGCTTGACGATGTTGACGCCAATCTGCTCATCGGGGTCGTTCGCGAGTTCGTCCTCACTAAAAGTTTTGAACTTTTCCAGCGCCTTCGCAGCACGGATCAGAACCACACCGCCACCGGGGACGATACCTTCTTCGACCGCCGCGCGAGTTGCGTGCATGGCGTCTTCAACGCGTGCTTTCTTCTCTTTGAGTTCCGTTTCAGTGGCCGCTCCGACGCGCAGTATCGCGACGCCGCCCACAAGTTTCGCCAGCCTCTCCTGGAGTTTTTCGCGGTCATAGTCGGAGTCAGTGGCTTCGATTTGAGCTTTGAGCGTGTTCACGCGAGCTTGCAATGCGCCAGGGTCACCGCCGCCATCAATGATTGTCGTGGTGTCTTTATTAATCGTCACTTTTCGGGCGCTGCCCAGCTCCTCAAACATGACATGTTCCAGCTTGATACCGAGATCTTCGCTGATAACGGTGGCGCCCGTTAGGACCGCAATGTCTTCGAGTATGGCCTTGCGACGATCGCCAAAGCCTGGCGCTTTGACTGCCGCGACGCCAAGCGTGCCGCGCAATTTATTTACGACAAGGGTTGCTAGTGCTTCGCCTTCGATATCTTCCGCGATGATCAGGATCGGTCTTGCCAGTTTGGCAACCTGCTCGAGGATGGGAAGCATGTCTCTCATCGAAGAAATCTTTTTATCGCTCAATAGAACGACTGGATTTTCAAGTATGGCCTCGAGGGTTTCCCCATCGGTGGCGAAGTAAGGCGAGAGGTAGCCGCGGTCAAACTGCATACCTTCCACTACTTCCAAGCCGGTATCGATCGTCTTTGATTCTTCTACAGTGATAACGCCATCTTTGCCGACCTTCTGCATCGCTTCGGCGATCAACTTCCCGATGATCTCGTCGCCGTTCGCCGAGATCGCTCCAACCTGGGCGATCATCTCGTCAGTAACCGGCTTCGCTGTTTTCCTGATCTCCCGCGTGGCACGCTCGACCGCTTTATCAATGCCGCGTTTCAGAGCCATTGGGTTCGCACCCGCTGCCACCATCTTCACGCCTTCGCGGAAAATAGCCTGGGCCAACACGGTTGCGGTGGTCGTGCCGTCGCCGGCCACATCGCTGGTCCTGGACGCAACTTCTCGCACCATTTGTGCGCCCATATTCTCCATCGCATCTTTCAGCTCGATCTCTTTTGCCACGGTGACGCCGTCTTTAGTGATCGTCGGGCTGCCGTATTTCTTGTCCAACACAACGTTGCGGCCCTTTGGACCAAGTGTGATCTTTACCGTGTCGGCGAGTTTATTTACACCTCGCAAAATTGCGGCGCGGGACTTTTCGCCAAGAGTTATTTGCTTTGCCATTATCTTTGTTTCTTTCCAACCGGTGGTCGCGCCATGCGCTTATGCCGGATTTCGGCTCTGCCTCAATAGATTCATTACAAGAACTACGACAGCGGCTATCAGCAATATGTGAATAAGGCTGGAACTGACAAAGCCGCCGTAAAATCCAACTAGCCAAAGCAATAACAACACTACCAGAACTGTCCACAACATAATCGTATTCTCCTCAATCCAAACTGTTTTTTGATCCACTTGTGTCGGAACCAGAATAGGCTAAGCACACCAAGCCGTCCGTGCGTTAGGCCACATACGGTTGTTTCTTCCCGATTGTTATGAGACTGGGTTATTTAGCCCTCAAGCTGCTTTGGGAACTTCGAGCAGCAGCCGAGCGAGAAGGGCTCTCAACTGATTGAAATTATCCGGGCGTGTGACGTGCACGTTTTGGCCGATCGCGACTTCCTCACCCTCACCGACGTCATCTACGCAAAAGACAACAACGGGCACATCCTCTCCTATCGCAGCACTCTCCCGAATTCGCCGGGCGGAAACAATTACCTCGCCGGGTACACCAGCCAGACTCACGAGGATCAGGTTCGGGCGCTGTCGTCTGGCGCTTTCTATTCCGTCTTGTTCATCTCTGGCTAAATCTACACGATAGCCATCCACGATCAGCAGCCTTTCAATGCCCTCGCGGGTTTCCAAAATATCTTCCACTACGAGAATGAGCAGCTTCGTGTCGTTATTGTTATTCATTTCACTCTCAAATCGTTTATCTCCGTTTGCTCGGGCTGAACTCAATCAGGATGAGGAACGCTGAGTCACATTCACCAATTTGACCGTTCGTGCGAGTCCCAAGAATTGCATGACGCGAATGCCCCACCAGTTAAGGTCGATCTCATACCAAGCAAGTCCATGCCGTGCCGCGGTTGGATATGCATGATGGTTGTTATGCCACCCTTCGCCAAACGTCAGCAGCGCTACCCACCAATTGTTGCGCGAGTCGTCGCCGGTTGAGAATCGCCGTGTGCCCCACATGTGCGTCGCCGAGTTGACCAGCCATGTCGCATGCAAGTTAAAAGTGACGCGAAAGAAAACGGCCCACATCAAATATGACCAACCGCCAAAAGCCAGTAACGCCACACTAACCAGAGCGAGTGGCAGCCAGTACACGCGGTTCAGCAATACGTGAAATCTGTCCTTCATCAGGTCAGGGGCATAGTGCACCATCACCGAGCGGTCATACTTTTGCGCGGTCCCGTTGAGCATCCATCCGATATGTGCCCACCAGCCGCCATCGCGTGGAGTGTGCGGATCACCGGGAGCATCCGTATGCGCGTGATGAATACGATGCGTGACCACCCAGTTGATTGATCCACCCTCGAGCGCGAGTGTGCCGCAGAGGGTTAGGAAGTACTCCACCCACTTTGGCGTTTTGTAGCCACGATGAGTCAGGAGCCTGTGAAAACCCATGCCCACTCCGAGGCTGGCGGAAATCCACCAGAGCAAAATCGCAGCCACCAGCGCTTGCCAACTGAATACAAAGAGGGCGGCCACCGCTCCTAAATGCAACATCGCTATAAAAAATGCCGTATGCCAGTTAACGTCTTTTAGTCGCTCCTTAAGCGACCTGACGTTGCGTATATCGAATTCTCTAATCATTCATCTTCCTTAATTAAAGTACGAGCCACAATAAAGTATGAGGCTCGTACATAGATATACAACTCAAAACCCGGCCCGTCCGTGCGCAAGCACACTTATGTTGGTGCTGGATTTCTACTAAGTACTGCTGTTTATAAGCGGTGTAGCGCACAGACGCCTACACCTGGTCGACCTAAAAATGATAGGAAGCTTTTTACGACCGATCCATCTATATCATGCACAACACTAAGGTCCAAACCAATTCAACGTTACAGGCGGAGTTTGATCCGGTACGCTGGGCGCTGCTGAACCCATGGCTTTCCGAAGGGCAGCCGGATGACAGAACACCGATGAACGGTTCTGTAAAAGATAGCGGGGGCCCACCATCCGTTCAGCGCTCCTTCTCGCGAAGATCTCATCAGGCGATGTTCAAAAAGTGGTCGCAAGCGCGCCGCGATTAACGCGCTCCGATAAGACACACGGGCAATTTTCAGAACCTAGAGAAAACGAAATGGTTAATCTATATATCAATCAGCGCCGGATCGAAGATGTGACCGTCCTGGACCTAAAGGGTAGAGAGAGAATCCGCGGTACCGCTCTAGCGTTACACGAATCGATTCGCTGTCTTGCTGGAGAAGGAAAAATTCAGATTCTGTTGGACCTTGCCTGGGTCAAGCACATTGATTCGGGTGGACTGGGGCAGCTCGTTTCAAGTCACATAACTCTCGACAAAAAGGGCGGAGCGCTCAAACTAATGCATATGACGGAGAGTGTGCATCAACTGATGGCGATCACAAAACTGCTAACCGTGTTTGATGTTTATGATGACGAGCCGGAAGCTGTTGCCAGCTTTGAAGGCGAAACCTTAAGGATTGTTGAACACCAGCCCTTTTTTATGTAGGCGAAGCGAGGCAGGCGCCTCGACCCTAAATGGCTGCAACTAATGGCCGACCGCAATTCTCTGAAACTGGGTTTTGCCATCCACATCTTCCCATGAAATATCCAGGACGTACGGTTTAACGGCACCGTCGATGACCTGAAGCCGTCCGATCTGATCCTGAGCATCCCTCGCCGGTTTTCCGTTGATCCACGTGCGGTGAGAAACAACCGCCTTTTCGTTTGGTTGAACAGATTTGATGGGGTCAAAGCGGATGTGCGCACTGGAAGGAGCAGAGGTACCTTGTTCATCTTTCAAAAACACTGTCAGAATCTCAACCGACCGGAGCGTGCTCGTCGTAATGTTAGTGATCTCCATCAGCATTCGTGGTCGAGTGTCAATGAACCTGACGGCCAAAGGCGATTTGCTTGTGTCAATTGCCATAATTCAAGTCTTCTGATCAGCTTTGTCGAAACTTACCCGATACGTAGTTGGACCGGTAGAACAATACCTGTTGAATGTGATCATGTCCGTGCGACAACACACATAGAGAAGTCCGCGGTCGATGTTGAGGGAACGCGCAGATCGAGATCCGGGCTGGCTTATTGCAACCAAGTGTGTAACCATGACATCGTAGTGTCTACTCCTTCTCTCGCGCGTCAACGGTGATGCGCTCGCGCTAATGAAAGCTCGGCGTTTGGATGATTCGAGGGTAGGTTGGCTGTTAAATCCGTAGAAGTCGCTCAATTGAGTACTCGAACGCTCGTTTCTTCGCTCGGCTCCGTTTCGTCGAAGCACACCTGGTTCAAAGCTTCTCCTTTACACCTGAAAGCAGGAAAGGTTCACACACAAAATGTCAATGAAACTCTATGTAGGCAATCTTTCGTTTCAAACTTCGAGCGAAGATTTGCAGCAATTGTTCTCGCAAGCGGGAACAGTCGAATCAGTAAACGTTATTGAAGATCGCGAAACCGGTCGCTCACGCGGCTTCGCATTCGTCGAAATGGCATCGACTGAAGAAGGCAATGCAGCGATTCAGCAATTCAACGGTTACGACGTCGGTGGACGCACATTAAACGTCAACGAAGCCAAACCTCGCGAAGATCGCGGTGGCGGTCGTGGCGGTTTCGGCGGAAGCCGTAACAATGGCGGCGGTCGCTCTCGTTACTAATTTGTTGCCGGATTACTCCGGCAACTTTTTTGCTGAGACAAAGCCTCCGAGTAAACATTAGCGCGGAGGCTTTGTTTTGATCATCACCGACACACCTATACAGGTACAAACGATTGCGAAAGGACGTTCTCAATGGAGAAGCAGGTATTCACGGTGGGCGAGAGAATCGATAAGGTCTGCACAGTGTGTGATGAGGAACGTGGACACATTGTGACGTCTGTTACTAAACGCGGGCAGATCTCACGTGTGAGTTGTCCGAAGTGCGAAACAGTCAGCACGTTCCAGCTCGCTTCGCGAACGTTGCCCCGTGCAGCGATCAAACCTCCTAAAACCTACGACAGAACCCTTACGTATCGCGCCGGCCAGTCCATGACGCATGAATTGTTCGGTGTCGGCGAAGTAACAAGATTGATCGAGCCGAGAAAGATGGAAGTGCTGTTCCAGGATCGGTTGCGTCGTCTGATTCATGCTCAAAGCCCTGAGTAAACTCAGACTTTGATTTCAGGTAAGTGGGTTCTATGTGTGTTAGCGCACACATGATATGCTCTGCTTAACTTGCGGAACCAATTGAGTCCTATTGGCTTCAGCGCAAGCCAAAGTGGAGATTAGGCGTGCGAGTTTCTGCCAGACCCATGGGCTTCAGTAAGAACCAGCTGTTGGCCGCTCTGCCACCAGATGAAGTCGAACGCTTACTCCCAAACTTTCAACAAATCTCATTTTCACTTGGCGACGTCGTCTACGAATTTAGCGGACATCTGGATTACGTCTACTTCCCAACCACGGCGATTGTTTCTTTGCTTTATACCATGGAAAACGGCGCCACGGCCGAAATGGGATTGACGGGCAATGATGGTGTCGTGGGGATTGCTCTCTTCATGGGCGGAGGAACCATGCCTAATCGGGCCGTGGTCCAAAGCGCTGGAGAAGCTATTCGCATGAAGGCGAAGGCGCTGCAATTAGAATTCGCTCTCGGTGGGAAGTTCCAACACATGTTGCTGCGCTATACGCAAGCACTGATTACCCAGATATCGCAGACGGCGGTTTGCAACCGGCTTCACTCAGTCGAACAGCAACTTTGCCGTTGGCTGCTGTTAAGCCACGACCGTGTCGACACCGACGAGTTGATCATGACCCAGGAGTTGATCGCGGATATGTTGGGCGTGCGTCGCGAAGGCGTCACGGTGGCGGCGGGTCACCTTCAGGACATCGGAGCTATCAGTTATGTCCGCGGCCGCATACGAATTTTAGACCGCCAGAGATTGGAAGAAACTGCGTGCGAGTGTTACCGAGTCGTCAAAGACGAGTTTGATCGCTTACTCCGATGACGGACGTGCAAATCTCATTGCCATCATTGGGTAGAATTTGCGCTCAGCGATGATATCACCGTCGAGCTATCGTCTTTTCCTTCCGTTCTTTTCCTGGAAGTCACCACACTACCAATCGCCTCTTTTGTGAGACTGAAGACTGTGCCCCTGTTTTCAAAAAACACCTTGAGCCATGCGCGCCTGGTTGTTTGTGGAAAATAGATAGCACGGAACGCTAGTCGTGTAATGAAGTGAAAAATCTTCGGACCGACTGGTGCGTAGCTCATTGATTGAACCGCTTCTGCGTTACGCGCCGCGTCGTACGAGCGGGCCCATGCGTGATGGAGCTCGCGATGAGTTTCCTCGATGGTCATCTTAAGAGGTACGTGAGCCATCGTGTTTTTCTCAAACTTCAGCCAGTGCTTCGGTCGAACGAGGCGGCCATCTTCCTGTAGCCGCTTGTACAACGGTGTAGACGGAAATGGCGTGAGTTGGCCGAAAACCGGCAAGCCCGGCGGCCAGGTGCGAATCTGGTCCAGTATGCGATCGGCCACGCCGGGCGTGTCGTTATCCATACCAATGATGAAGGAAGTGATGGCGTAGATATTTCGCTCGGCAAGACGCTTGAGCACGCCGGTGTATTCTTCGGGCTTGCTGAATCCCTTCTTAACATCGGCCAGGTTAACGGGATCGATCGATTCCATCCCGATGAAGATGACCTTGCCTCCGGATTCCGCAATCAGATCCACCAGCTCCTGATCCCGTAACAGGTTGGCGCTGATTTGCGCGATCCATGGAACGCGCGCGCCGGCAGCGATGATGTCGCGCAGCAGTGATTTTGTTCGTTTGATATTGATAGCAAAGTTATCGTCAACAAAAAATACCGAGATCACACCGCCTTCTTTTTTAGCACGCGCCTTTAACGTCAACAATTCGTCGACGATACTCTGATTTGTGCGGAAGCGGATTGAGTCGCCAAAAAATCCAGTGACGGTGCAGAACTCACAACCATAAGGACAGCCGCGGCCTGACTCGAGTGGCACGATGTGCAGCGTCCGCCAGCGCGGCCCTACGCGGGAGAGCAAGGGCCGCAAAACGCGCGGGAAGAAATTAAATTGATCGAGGTTCAGAGTGTCCCAGGGAATTGCCGGATAAGGCTGAAGACTCGGCTTTCGTTCTTTACCGTGATCGTCAACCGGCTCATAGATTTCTTTAAGTTCGCCACGCGCCGCGTCCTCAACTATCCGGGGCCATGTTTCATCGGCTTCACCGAGCGCGATGGCATCGGCATGTCGTGGTCCACCATCTCTTCCCAGGGCCTCATCAGGAACTTCCGTGACGTGCGGGCCGCCCATCACCACCCGCACCCCTGCGAGGCGAATGGCATCGGCAACACGGTAGGCTTTCTCGGCCATCCTCGTCATTGCGCCGATCCCGACTAGTTCAATCTTTTCATCCTGCACAAACCGAACGATCTCATCATCACTCATCGGACGGGCATTGGCATCAATCAGGACAATTTCGTGTTGTGGTGGCGTGAGTGCTTGCAGGAGAAACATCCAGAGGTGTGGCATGAAGTTGCGCGTGACGCCATTATCTGGATTGTAGAGCAGGATCTTCATTTTCCAATCTCCGGTTCAGAATCAATACCAAATAGCCTTTTCAGCTGCGCTGGATTGCGCAAGGGGGCAAGAGGAGCAGGGGAAAACTCGACCCAAATGTCAAAGCAGGCTGTTGCTTCGCGGGCACTATAACACATATGTGTGTTAACGCACATAAAGGCATTCAGGTGACGAGCAGTGCCGGTATTACTCAACAGCAGTTAATACCGCTCGGGCCGTTTCTGTCATAATATAGCTCGCAGACGTTAATCGAACCGTTCAGGGAACACAAGCATGAACGAGGGAAGACCCGCACGCACTATCATGGTTGTCGAGGACTATGACGACACGCGCACGCTGTTGAGACATGGACTGGAAGGCTTGGGATACAGCGTGCTGGAAGCAAGCAACGGTCAGGAAGCAGTCGATATTGCGGCTCGGGAATTTCCTGATTTGATTCTCATGGATCTCGATCTGCCGATCCTCGACGGCATCGCCGCCACGCAACGTATCAGGCAACAGCCGGAAAATGAGAACGTGCCGATCGTCGCGGTGACGGCTTACCCGATGTCCTACACCCACGTAAAGGCGTTTGCGAAAGGTTGTAATGAGTACATGCCGAAGCCGATTGATATGGCGGAGCTGGCAGACGTCGTGAATCGTTACCTCAAAAGCGATTAGGCTGGAGTTATGATCAAAAACAGTTCCTCAACCCGACAGGCTATTGCCTGCGTCCTCCTCGTTCTTAGTGCAGTGGCTTCTTCTGCGTCACAAACAAATTCCGGAAAATCCGCGACCGCCAGTATTAGCGGAAAGGTCACTATTAAAAACAAAGGCGTTCCGGGAATCATCGTCGTCGCGTACGCGCAAGATAGCTCCGGTGAGAGATCAACTTACCGTGACACTACGGATCAAACAGGAGCCTATAAAATTGTGAACGTTCCTGCCGGCACTTACGCGGTCACACCTATGGCTCCATGGTTAGCTCCCGAAGACGAGTTGAAAAACAACTTTGTCGTCATGTCTGAAGGCGAAGCGGTCGAAGGTGTCGATATCGCGATGATCCACGGCGGTGTAATCACCGGCAGGGTATCGGATGCAGACGGCAAGCCTTTGATTGAAGAATCTGTCACCCTGCATGCCCTCGACTCTGCCGTCATCCGCGACCAAATCAGTCGCGGGCTTTACACTGACGACAGAGGTGTCTACCGGGCTTTTGGTTTGCGTCCCGGCAAATACAAAGTATCAGTGGGACAGGAATATTCCGTGCTGAGCGGTCAGCGTCAATCTTACCGCAAAACTTTTTATCCTTCCGTCGTGGATGCTGAGAAGGCGACAGTGATCGAAGTAACCGAAGGGAGCGAAACGAAGGACGTAAACCTCGTCGTCGGCCGGCCACTTTCGACGTTCAAGGTAAGCGGTCGAATCATAGACGCCGAAACAGGAAAGCCGTTGCCCAATATCCGGTACGGTCTAAACCAGAAGATCAATGAAAACAGCAGTCACAGCATGATAGGCCGAACTGGCACGAATGTTAACGGTGAGTTCAAGTTAGAAAACGTTCTGCCCGGGAACTATTCTGTCTATGTTTTTCCGGAAGCAAGCTCGTACCGCGGAGACTCGGTGTCGTTTGAAGTTGTGGACCACGATGTGACGGACCTGCTGATTAAGGCTGGGATTGGCGCCACTTTGTCAGGTGTCGTAGTGTTCGAGGCTCCGCAAGCAGCGCCCGTTGATCTTCGTGGTCTTTACATTAACGCATGGGTGCAAAGCCAGGGAACGCGCTTTCATTCGAGTTTCCATGCCCCGGTCAATCCCGACGGAAGTTTCAAGATTACCGGCATGGAAAAAGGCATTATGCACTTTAGGTTTGGGTCACGTAGCAACGCCACGAATCAGATGGCAATTGCCCGCGTCGAACGTGATGGTATTACTCAGCCCGAGGGCGTCACCGTGAAAGACGGTGAACAAATCACGGGTGTGCGGCTCGTGGTCAAATATCGGACCGGCGCGATTCATGGGCAGGTCAAACTTGAAAGAGATGAGTTGCCGCCAAACTCGCGAATATCAGTCTGGCTTACGAGGATTGACGACAACCGCATGAGTTCTCGAGTGGAGGGAAATCCGGCTCCGCAATTAGACACGCGACGACGATTTGTAGTTGAGGGACTGGCGGCGGGCACATATGAGGTAAGCGTCGCAGTGTTTGAGCCGAACCGAACCGATACGCAAAAGCTTTTCACGCAGCAAGTCACGGTTGCGGATAATGCGGTCAGCGAAGTGACGGTCATCGTCAAAACGAAACCGTAGGCAACTTAAGACACTAAAAAAGGGGTGGGCCAGGTAGGTCCACCCCCAAATCAATCCAACCACTAGCGCCGCTTTCGCGTGGAAGCGCGAAGCTGGCGAATCTGTCGTTTCAATGCCACGATCTCTTTCTGTTGTTCTTTAATTGCATTGAGCATGGTCCAGATGATCGGATCGTTGTTCACCATCAGGTAACCCTGAGCATTCGTTGTGACTGCCTCCGGGATCACTTGTTGTAGCGCTTGTGCGCCGACACCGATGCGCTCGCCCACCGTCGCCACACCCATCGCATTGTCAGGCTTGTATTCGTAGCGCAGTGGCTGCAATCGCATCACGGCTTTGAGACCGCTGTCGAATGAACCGTTGATCTTTTTCAAGCGCTCGTCCGAGAAAGTCAGCCACGATCCACCACCAACCTTGCTTGCGTCGCCATTCACAGAGAAGAGCTGATCAGGAGCGGACGTTCCGATGCCCACACGGCCGGCCGAAGTGATGCGTATGCGCTCCGTGCCGACATTCGTATTTGTTGTCGCTGCTGTAAAGAACTGAACCATCGTTGCGGCCGAGAACCCATTCAGACCACCACCAACCGCGGCGATATTGTCGGTGTTTAGTACCACTGCGCCAGAATAGGCAAAGTTCAAGTTGCCGGTAGTGAACGGCGGTATCGAAACCCTGCTGATTTTGATGGTGTTGTTGGTCCGGCTGGTTAGCCCGTCATCAGAACCGACGAGGAGCGTGTTGCCCGAAACATCGAGAGGCGCAGTTGGGCTCGCGGTGGCGATACCGACATTGCCGCTCGCAGCGATATCGATCGAGCTCGTCGGTGCGCCGGGACGAATGCGGAATGGCAGGCGGGAGCCACTGGTCACGTCGCGCACAAAAAAGTTGGCTTCGTTGCCGGCGATATCCCACGTTTGCGCGCTGAAGCCGCCAGTGTTGTTCTGTTCGAGTCGAATCGCGGGCGTGTCACTGGTGTTGGCGTGCATGTCCAGCACCGGTGTTGCGGTCCTGAATCCGACCTTACTGTTGCTTGCCACACGAAGCGAATTGGCGTTGGCGCCGGCGTTAACGGCAAATACGATCGTGCCGGTCTCACCAGTTCCTCCCGCTCCCTGATCGACGATTCCAAGAAAACTCCCGCCGCCAGTTTGATCGTTTGCTCTTATCTGCCAATTGTTAGTCGCGAAACCGGTTGTGACGCTGGTGTCGTCAAACTGGAGGCGCGTGTTGTTCTCTTTCATCCTGATCGTATCCGTGCCAAAGTTTTCATTGTTAACACAGTCAAAACCCGCACAGATGCTGCCTTGCACGATCAGATCGTCTGGTATCACCTGATCGAAAACCATGAAACGCGGATGATGTCTTACCACTTTGTAATTCGAGCGAGCTGAAGACACGCGCACGGGTGCGTTGACGGCTGGAGTAGCCGGCGGCTCAGCTGTGGCTCGCCCAGGTTGTTCTTCCGTAGTGCCCGGCAATATCACGGACCCGCCGGCGATCAGAAAGCTGCCTGATTGTACGAGCGCATGGGCCGGCAGCGCGCCGCGTTTTCGCAATTCACGTTGCACTTCGGCGGCGTTTCCTTTTTCGCGAGCAGCCTTCAGTGCTTCTTTAGTTTCGGAAGAGATGTGCGGGGTAACGCGTAGTTCGTAAGTGTACTGGCCGTCGGGTAGTCGCTCGCCTTTTGCTGACGTCAACTTGAATTCCGGAGAATCGCCGGATTTGAATTCTTTGCTAAACGCCACGTCTTCTGGTCCGATCACAGTCAGAGTCACGGCTGCGTGCGGCGCGGCCACGTCAAACCTCACACTTGAACCAAAGCTGCTGATAGTCGCAAAGTGGTTCCGATCTTCATTTGACTGGCCCAGAACTGAAATGTTGATAGAGGCAAGAAAAAACAGAATACTCAGCAATGAGGGTAGATGCTTCAAAGTCTTCATGAAAAGCCTTCCTTACCGGCAGGGATGCCGATCATCTAAGAGTGGATTAAGGACTCTCTAAACAGGGAACAGAGAGGACCTTAGGTGAGCGAGGTGAACTGAGACACGCGCGTATATTTACCACAAAGGTTGAAACTCACAAAAGTTTTTCTATGTGCCGTTTTTGCTGCGGCTAATAAATGGTTGAATAGCCGCGACAAGTGGCGCATACTGCGTCGGGGATGGAATCGTCCCGCTCCTCAATTTTCGACTCCCAGCTTGACACTTAGACCACGTAAGTGGCGGAGGCACTATGAAGACTGTTTTCCTTCTTTGGCTTCTCCTAAGTCTCCTTGTTCCTTTTCAGGGGCCAATTGTGTCCAGCGATAATTCGCCACTCACAGTGACAAACTTCAAATGGTCGAAAGCACGACGCAACGTGGAAACAGCGGAGGTCGAAGGCAATGCACCGGCACGCGCGATGATTCCGCAGAATCGGAACTTCGCGCGCAATTCGAGAATCAACGATCCGCGGGGAGTGCGAGATCCAAACGCCGACACGCTTGACGGACGTAGTGCGGCGATGGAAAAGAGCGTCGCCGAATCGCGCGCGCCTAAATCGCACCCGCTGGACGGCTACGCTTATCGCATCAAAGTCCAGAACCCGACGACCAAAGTTATCGAAATCATCTTTTGGGAATACCAGTTCCAGGATCCTGCAAACCCCGACCTCGTTGCGCGGAGACAGTTTTTGTGCGGCGTGAACATTCCGGCAGGGAAGGGAAAAGATCTCGAAGGCTTCAGTCTTTCTGGACCAAGCGACGTTGTGAACGTGAAGACGCTCGACGCGGGTGGCCTTAAGGAAAACGTCTTGATTAACCGCGTGGAGTATGCAGACGGTTCAATCTGGCAAAGGAAAGCCTGGAATCTTGCGGAGGTAAAGGGTAGTTACGATCGCGTGCTGCGCGAACCGTGGCTTCCGGGAATGTGCAAGGCACTTTAGGTAATGGAAGCCGTTGAGACTAAGAAGCCAAAAGTTCTCATCATCGACGATGAAGAACAGATCAGGAATCTGCTGATAGATGTACTGAGCGACTCCTACCAGTGCGCAGATGCAGGCTCGGCAGAGGAAGCGCTAGCTGCGCTTGCCAACACCACCTTCGACCTCGTAATCAGCGACATCGACATGGGCGGTATGAGTGGACTCGAGCTGGTCCCACGTGTTCACTCACTCTCGCCGGACACCGTTGTCGTGATGGTGAGTGGAAACCAGGACATCGAGTTTGCGATCAGAGCACTGCGAGTCGGAGCTTTTGACTACATCAGCAAGCCGCTTGATCTACGACACGTCGAGGCATCGGTTGAACGAGCGCTCAACCACTACAACGTGTTGAAGGAGAACCGGCGTTATAAAGAACAGCTTGAAATCCTCTTACAGGAACGCACTGCGCAAGTCGACTGGCTCGCTTATTACGACACCGTCACCCAACTCCCAAATCGCGCGCTCTTTGAAGATCGTCTAACCCAGGCCTGCGCGATCGCGAAAGCTTCCGAACATTCGTTGGGCGTACTTTTTATCTCACTCGATCAGTTTAAGAAAGTAAACGACTCGCTGGGCCATGGTCCGGGAGACATACTGTTGCGCGAGTTTGCAGAGCGTTTGAAGAGCTGCACGGGAGAGTCAGACACAGTCGCAAGATTCGGCAGCGACGAATTTGCATTGTTACGCACGCAGATCCAGGGCACCAAAGACGTGATCGAAACGATCGCGTCGTTATCACAGGTGCTGAAGTTTTCTTTCGATCTGCCGGGACACGAGCTGTTCGCGACTGCGAGTGTTGGCGTCAGCCTGTTTCCACTCGATGGCGAGGATTGCCATACGCTCCTGAAAAATGCAGGCGCCGCGCTGTACAAAGCAAAGAAATCAGGCGGTGCAAACTACCAGTTTTTTACCGCTGACATGCACGACCTCGCGACACGGCGTCTCGACCTCGAGAGTAGCCTGCGGCGCGCCATTCAAAACGAAGAATTTTTGATTCATTACCAGCCGCGTGTGTCGGTCGACTCGCTCGCGATTACGGGCCTTGAAGCATTAGTGCGCTGGCAACATCCGCAACTCGGTCTGATTTCGCCATCCGAGTTTATTCCACTTGCCGAGGACACGGGTTTGATCGTGCCCATCGGTGAATGGGTATTGCGGACTGCGTGTCTTCAGGGACGTCGCTGGCGCGAGCAGGGATTCGCGCCGATTCAAATCGGTGTGAACATCTCTGCACGGCAGTTTCACGATCAGGATTTGACCCAGACAGTGATCAGGATTCTTGAAGAGACGGGCTGGTCGCCGAAGTATCTCGAGCTGGAGTTGACGGAAAGCTCCATCATGCAGAACGCGGAGTTTGCGGCCGACATGCTCACACGGCTCAAGAGCATGGGCATCAATATCTCGATCGATGATTTTGGGACGGGCTTTTCTTCGCTGGGGTCGCTAAAGCGATTGCCGATCGATGCCCTCAAGATCGATCAGTCGTTTGTTAGAGAAGCCACTACAGACCCGGACGATGCAGCCTTAGTGATGGCCATCATCACCCTCGCGCACAACCTGCGATTACGCGTGGTTGCGGAAGGCGTCGAGACGGAAGATCAACTCCGGTTTCTGCAATTGCTTCGCTGCGACGAAATACAGGGCTACTTTTTCAGCAGGCCATTGCCCGCAGAGCAACTGGTCGCTTTATTCGATCCGCAGATGAACGCCGACTACGCTGATTGATACTCGAAACGTGCGACGTCTGATTCGCCAAGGATCACTGTATCGCCTGAGTTCAACGATGTTTCCGTGACACGCGCCGATCTCGGATCGTTGACGAACGTGCCGTTGCGTGAATTCTGGTCCTCTATCACGACTTGTCCGTTCTTAACTCCGATCCACAAGTGACGTTTCGAGATTCTGGGATCGCCGATCACGATCTGTGCCGAACCGCCATCACGTCCGATGAAGTCGCCGTCCGGTTTGACGTCAAACCGCTGTCCATTTAGTGGTCCCGAGACGAACTGAATGGATCCGTAGTTCCGTGGGAACGCGCCATCGTCGGCAGTAAGAGCCACGGTTCGGGAAAGGTCGACTGTCATACCCTGATCGCCTGCCATCATGTGTGGCGCTGGTGAAACCGCGGGTGACGGCGACGGCGATGGCGAATGAGCCATCGCTGCTGGAGCTGGAGCTCGAGCGGGAGCAGGTGACGGTGCGGGCGGATATCGTTGTTTTCCTCCATCCGGACCGGGACCGATTTGTGGACCAGGGGTCTTTCCCTTCTTGCGTCTTCGCGCAATGACGATCCCAGCTACGATGATGATCACGAGCAGCAGTATGAGCAAAAGAACGACTACGATCGCGACGATGATCCAGACCGGGAAGGCGGATTTCTCACGTCCCTCCGTCTTTGCCTGCTGGCTGCTCTGAATTAACCGATCGACTTCGGAGTGTTGGGGGAAGAGTCGCTTTACTTCCTCAAACTTCGGAATCGCCGACGAGTAATATTCGTTCCAGTAATAATCCAAGCCCTCGCGAAAAGCGTTGTCGGTGGGACCTGGTTCGTTCGCAGCACCCGCGCTCTTCACGTATTCCATTACGGTGTTTGAAGGCACGATGAAGGCGAAGCCCGACACTTCCTGTCCATTTACAGTGTCGCCGCGGAACGTGAGCAGCCCAATGACCTCGTTGGCGTCGTTCAATACTGGTCCACCAGAGTTTCCATGCGTTGCCGGAGTGCTGGTCTGAAGAATCGGAGCGCCACTCGTCGCCTGTTTCTTTGCTGAGATCTTGCCGTCGTTGATGGTCGCTTCAAGCGCCGACTTGCTGCTCAGCAGTCCCGAATTGAATGTGTCTGCCGCGCCTGGATAACCAATGACGGTTACGTGATCCTGCAGCTGAACTTTCTCCGAATCGGCGAGTTTAAGAATCGGAGCGTTTCTGACTTCGATTTTAATGATTGCGACGTCTTTACCCTGGTCGCTGCCTTCGCCTGTCGGCGCGCCGTACTGTTTGATCTCAAAAGGCAGGGCAGTGCCGTCGGGAATGATTACATGATGAAAGCGGTTAAAGCTTTGCATCTCGCTGTGCTGGTTGATAAATGCTGCATTCAGGCTGCGCGGATCCTTGCCGATCTGTCGCCCGATCTGCTGCACCATCTGCCAGAAGAGTGCCTCTTTCGCTTTTTCTTCACCATCCTTGGTCATCGAGACAACGTGCGCGTTGGTAGCGATGTAGCCGTTCGAGCTGATGAAGAAACCGGAGCCGAGCCCAATCGCGGAGACATCAAACGCCTGTCCCTGGTAGCCGGGCGGTTGAAACCAGATCCTGCCGGCCGCACCATCGACGA
>DAIOGT010000047.1:5237-27484 GCA_036745095.1 Pyrinomonadaceae bacterium | reverse complement strand
TCTGAATGGTGGCCGAATCGTCGGCAAGTAGGAGTTTGCGTCCAGCTAGCAAAGCGAATCCCTTTAGCTGAATTGCACCATCGGCGGGGCCTAGTGCGTTAGCACGGATGGCGCGGGCATGTCGACACGAAGCGGGCCTCGGGAACAAGGCCCGAAAAGAAACCTAACACCCGCGGGAAGGGGCAGTCAAGAGTTTGTTTCAGACGGCTTTAGGCTAGGGACCCGAGACGACGACGTCGTCAGGCGTGTTCGGCTTGCCGTCGGGGCCGAGCGAGCGGAGGGAATAACGGTCCTGCTGGCCATCGTATTGGTAGGGACGGTGCCAGGGATCTACGCGAATCACGCGCGGCAGGTACCGTGGGCTGAGATGATCGATCAGGACCGATTCGCTATCAGAAACAACAAATGAACCGCGTTCGCGGCGGAACTCACCCAGGGCTTTGGCAATGGTTGAAAGCTCGTCAGTGGCGGCTAAGCGTTTGATTTGGTCAATCGCCACCGCCAGTCCTGCGACGTTTGCCCAATCACGATTACCACTCTTAAACTCCGCCACACGCCAGCCCTTAGCGTCTCGTGCCAGACGAAAGTCTGCGTGGACAAACGCAACTACCAACGCCGTCGACTCCGATCCAAGCGATATCCCAAACGGCGAGACCTCTTTAATCCTTACCGCGTCCGAAGGCAGGGTGACACCAAACAAATTCGCCACCAGACAACGGGCGCGCTTAGTGGTCAACTGTAATTGCGCACCACAGTCATCGGTAGGCAACTCAACCTGCGCCGCCCGCGCTATCACTTCCAATCGTTCCCAACGATCCGGAGCGCTCCTGATCTCGCGTAACTCCCACTGCCCTTCCCGCAAACGCAGACGAAAGACAGTTTGAATCTCGGCGGTAACCTCCGCACTCTCAGCACTGTCAGATCGAATCGAGCTGATCCGAATCGAGTTACCGGGCAGAGACCAACCCATCATGGTCTGCAAAACTTTCCGCGCGTTGTTTTTACTGATATCGGCGCGAGCCTCAAAAGGATTGACGGTGGCGAATACGATTGCAGCTATCAGAAACGTAACGTGTCGCATCAGTAACTACTCGGTCTTCTTACCAATCAACATCTGCAACATGATCTGTAACTGTCCGGTCGTGAAAGGCTTTGGCAGGAACACAGTCGCGCCCGCGGAAAAACTGTCAGACGACAGCTTCGGATCCTGCTCGGCCGTCATCATCATGACGGGAATTCGTTTCAATCGATCTTCCGACTTCATGTAGCGAACGAGCTCAGGACCGGAAATGTGCGGCATGACCACGTCAAGAATCGCGGCCGTGAAGTTCGGATCCGTCTGCAGGATCTTGTAAGCCTCACGCCCGTCACGTGCTGTCACGACAGTAAAGTTTTCCTTTTCGAGGATCGTAGCAATGAGACGAAGAATAGCGGGATCGTCGTCGGCGACAAGCATGCGCCGGTTATCGTTATTGTTTGTAAGGGTGTCGTTGTTTTCCATGTGAGTGTTCTTCTCTATTTAGATTTCCACTGCGCGACAACTCTCACCGGCCTGCATGGAAAGCTCTGCGGCCAGTTTGATCGCAGCAACCATACTCGAATGTTCGGCGAGTCCTTTGCCGGCGATATCGAAAGCGGTGCCGTGGTCCACCGAAGTCCGGATGAAAGGCAGGCCGAGGGTTACGTTCACGGCCTCGCCAAACGACAAACACTTTACTGGAATCATCGCCTGATCGTGATAACAAGCGACGACCGCGTCAAACTCCCCACGCGAGGCACGGAGAAAAACCGTATCCGCCGAGAACGGTCCCTGCACATTTATATCATCAATCCGGCGTGATGCTTCGATCGCGGGCATAATCTCCGACGCCTCTTCCACTCCGAACAGCCCGCCTTCCGCGCCATGTGGATTCAACGCAGCGACGGCGATTCGCGGACGTTCAATGCCCCAACGCTGAAGCTCGCGATGTGTAAGACTGATCACTTTCACAAGGCGATCTCGCTCGACCAGCCTGATCGCTTCTGAAAGCGGAACGTGCGTGGACAACAACACGATGCGAAGGTTTGCTGCGACAAACGCCATCGCGTATTCCTCGGCCCCGGTAAGGTGTGCGAGAAATTCCGTGTGGCCAGGAAAACTATAACCGCCGAGAAAGAGCGCACGTTTATTAATAGGCGCCGTCGCTATCGCATCGATGCTTCCCGCCGCGCACAACTCGACCGCTGCTTCGATGTAACCAGCCGCGGCTTTACCCGCAGCTCCTGACTCGATTCCGGGTTCGATAAATCCGTTAATGTTGTCGAGGTGATAGATGACTGGTTCGGAGAGCTCTTCCGGGAACGTTTCGCCAGTACGAATGATGTCGTAACCGGATTGAAGATCGAGAGTGCGTGCCGTGTGAGCCAGTAACTGGGCATCGCCAATTATGACCGGCACGCAAACTCGTCTGATTTCTTCTTCCGCAACAGCTTTCAGAACAACTTCCGGCCCGATGCCGGAAGGGTCTCCCATGGTGATGCCGATACGCGGCAAAACTCGCCTCGGTCGAGGTCCCGGGGTGGTTGAGCTTTGTTCTGAGTGTCGCATGGCTTGCGGCGACGCACTGTTGTCCAGGGCGAGAACTCAGGGCGAGGCTGATTAACTGTCCCTATTCATCACTGGCATCTTCAACTCGCTCGTCAGCCTTGTAGATGTACTTGATATTACGCTTGAGCACGAGCAGATTCGGAGCACCCTTTCTGTTGACCTTGAGAGCGCCACGATCGTACCACTCTATCGTGCCTTCAATCTCTTCGCCGTCAAGGAGGACGAGCACCATAAGTGTGTGAGCGTCGATCTGTTTCTTGTAATAAAAGATCTCCGCGTTGGTTTCGTTGGGAGGCGGAACTCTTTTCTTAACCTGGACCGGCGCGTGTTGCTGGGGAGCACGTTGTTCTCTACCACTATCACTTGCGGCGCGGGAACTCCCATTCGAACGCTCTCTGGGCTGCGGAACTTCTCGGGCTTTGCCTTTCACTTCCGCGAGTGTGGTTCTGATGAGTTTACGATTCACTTGATTAATACCTCCAAAAATCTATGACGGGCGTTGTCACCCAGTCGAGAACTACCGATGTATAGGACATAGGGCTTTAGATGTTTAGAACAGTGTCAAAGCTCTCGCAGGCTGCGGCCCATCCGAGGAGAGGAACGAACTATACCCGTAATGGAATTTCCTGCAAGGAATGAGTGACATGCTACACAACAAGAGAAGAAAAAGCAAAGAAGAAAAACGCGGTGATATCAAAGATTTAGATGCAAGAAATGATGCAAGCAGATCACGTGAATGACGTCCAAAAAAATCGGGAAGGCCGCGAACGACCTTCCCTTCCAGCGGGCGATAAAATGATCCTAGTCAGCCTTCTTTCGGATGAAAGTTGGGACGTCGAGATCATCAACTCGAGGAGTACCCATCATCGGCCTTGGGAGGTCATCGGCTGGCCTTGCTACGTAACGTGGTGGCGGCGCGGGAATCGCCGTTGTCGCAGCGGCAGACGCTATTGATGAGATTTCCTTGTCAAAACCTGTCGCAATCACAGTGATCTTCATTTCGTCAGTCAGGGTCTCGTCGATCACTGCGCCAAAAATAATGTTTGCATCGTCATCAGCAGACTCACGAATGATCGACGAAGCAGCATTCACTTCAAACAACGTTAGATCCGGTCCACCCGTGATGTTGATTAAGACACCCTTGGCGCCCTGAATCGTCGCTTCTTCAAGAAGCGGCGACGAGATCGCCTGTTGAGTCGCTTCGATGGCGCGGTTCTCCCCCGTGGCCCTGCCGGCGCCCATCAACGCCATTCCCATTCCCTGCATGATCGACTTCACGTCAGCAAAGTCGAGATTGATCAAACCAGGCACTGTGATCAAATCGCTGATGCCCTGCACTGCCTGGCGCAATACGTCGTCGGCGACTTTGAACGAGTCGGCGAGCGACACTCCGCGATCGACCGTGTGCAGCAGTCGCTCGTTTGGAATCGTGATGACGGTGTCAACACACTCACGCAACTCACGCAGGCCGTGATCCGCCTGCTGCATCCGGCGACGGCCTTCGAAGTGGAAAGGCTTCGTCACCACCGCGACTGTCAACGCGTCGAGCTCGGTTGCGAGTGATGCGATGATCGGTGCTGCTCCTGTTCCGGTGCCACCACCCAGACCGGTCGTAACGAAAACCATATCAGCGCCTTCAAGCACTTCTATGATCTTGTCCGTGTCTTCGAGTGCAGCCTCGCGGCCGACGGTGGGATCCGCTCCGGCGCCGAGTCCTTTAGTTAAACGGCTACCGAGTTGGATTTTGATCGGCGCGCGCGAACGCTTCAGCGCCTGGAGATCGGTGTTAGCAACAAGAAATTCGATGCCTTCGATGCCGGCTTCGATCATGCGATTGACAGCGTTGCTGCCACCGCCACCGATGCCGATCACTTTGATCCGCGCCCCCGTGAGGGGCGGATCATCATCAATGAAAATATTAATGCCCGTGCCCGGTTGACGAGTGTCCGGTGTCATAGTTAGTTCCTCTCTCCCGAAACGGGATGGCTTCCAAGGCCTCTTCCTTCTATGTTGGGGTTCTTGAGCCATCGGCATCGATATCTGGCGGACAATATCTTGTGCAACCGGGGCGCAAGCATACAACAACTTGTCAGAAAATACTACCGAATCTATTTTTAAAACGTGATACGAAGTGCGTTAGCTTCCCTGTCGAACCACGCCTGCTGACTCCGGTGCGTATCTCTGCTGCCTGAGTGCGATAAGCAAGCAGCGCGAGACCAGCGGCCGCCGTCCATGCTGGCGTCTGAATGTCTTCAACCAAACCACCGAAACGATCCCGTTCCGGATAACCAATACGCACCGGCGCGTCAAACACCTGTTCCGCAATTTCAGTCATGCCGTGCAGTAACGCCCCACCACCTGTTAACACGACGCCACTCGAGAGTTGTCGTTCCCAGCCGGCGTCTTTGATCTCGTCGGCGACGTGCATCAACACCTCTTCAGCACGAGGCTGAAGAATGTCGCAAAGGATCTGTCGCGAGAGTTGACGTGGCGGGCGTCCACCGACTGACGGCACATCGACGAGCTCACCGCGTTCCATCTCACTCAAAGAACTGCTACACGCACAGCCGACGGTTCGCTTCATCTTCTCGGCTTCGGGAATCGGAGTGCGGAGACCAAAAGCGATGTCGTTCGTGAAGTGCGAGCCGCCCAGCGGAAAGACCGCAGTGTGCTGCACCGCTCCACGCTGGTAAATAATGAGTCCCGTCGTCTCGGCGCCGACGTCAACGAGTGCGGCTCCAAACTCTTTATCATCTTCAGTTAGCGACGCTTCGGCGGCTGCGAGCTGCTCCAGAACCATGTCCGCTACGACTAGACCAGCACGGTTCACCGCGTTGATCGCGTTCTGACGTGCCGTTACCGGACTCGTTACGATGTGCACCTTCACTGCTAGGCGCGCGCCGATCATGCCGACCGGATCGTTGATGCCATCCTGATCGTCGACAATGAACTCCTGCGGTAGTCGATCGACGATCTCGCGTCCCGCCGGAAGTTGAATCGCACACGCTGAATCAATCGCGCGTCGTACGTCTTCAGCGACGATCTCGCGGTCACGCCCGGACACGGCGACGATCGCCTGACCGTTGAAACCGAGAATGTGCGAGCCTGCTAAATTAATCGTTACCTCTTCCGCTTCTAGTCCACTCATGCGCTCGGCGTCTTCAACCGCTTTCTTGATCGCGTCAACGGCTGCATCGGGATTAACGATCACTCCCTTCCGCAAACCGCGCGCTTCGGCTTCGCCAATGCCGACGACTTCAAGCAGTCCACCCTCACCAGGTTCACCCGCGATACACGTCACCTTGCTTGTACCGATGTCGAGACCGATAGTGTGCTGGGTACGCTTAGCCATGCCGGGTTCGTTTAGCGTTCAGCGTTTAGGCTGTCGTTTGAAAGCACAAGCTAAAGCCTGAACCGAACTATTCGTTCTTCCCTTCTGCAACTGTGTGACTGCCGGTTACCAACCCAACGATCGCTCGTTTCCCTTGCGTGAGATCTATGTAGCTGATCAACGGCCCGCGCGCGGTCTGCCGTTGCGCATCGAGCACCGTCAACGCTTTCCCGAGACGTGCACTCTGGTCCTGCGATCCAAGCCGAACTTCGATTTGCGAGTCATCACCGGCGAGCTGCACGCGCACGTCGCGCAAATCAAGTACATTGACTTCGCTCACCCGCTCTGAAATTCCCTGTCCGCTCCATTCGCGTTGTAACTCGAGAAACTTCTTGACGCGCTCGCGGTTTTCGGTTCGCGCGGCGCTGGAATCGTCTTCGTTCCAGCCACGGAGAAAGAACGCGGGCATTTGATCCGTCGGCGACATCTCACCGAGATAGACGGCATCATCGTCGACCCAGATGAAGCGTCCAGCCGCAGTACGCACCACAGCTTTCGGTTCGCGCTCAGTAATTCGGACGCGTATGCCGTCAGGCAAAACACGCGTGACGACGGCGGAGCGCACCCACGGCAAATGCTCGAGGTGCTCGCTTAGCTTTTGAAGATCGGCTTGCCACACGCCAGTCTCGGCAACATCGCGGCGGATAACTTTGCGAATGTCATCAACTGAGGCGCGCGACGCGCCGCGTGTCTCGATCGTCCGGACCTGGAAGAAGCTTGCGGACGCAGCCGCGCGGTAACCAACAAAGGCAATCAATGCGATGATCGCAATCACACCGATACGGAGCGCGAGCGGTACGTAGGCCAACAATGATCGCAGCCGCGCACCGAGAGTTTCATTCGACCCGCGCTTGGCTGGACGCTGACCCACATTCGACTTGCCCTTACCAATCCCGCTGCGGTTACCAACCTTCTGAGCTACCATCGGATCTCTCATCGCTCACTCCTCCTTTCCCTGATCGGCGTCATCCACGTTGATCCGCGTTTCCGAATGGGCTCGCCAAAGCTCAACCTCGTATTCCAACTCAATCCCCTGCTCGCGTCGCACGCGTTCACGAATCTCTTCCGCGAGCGCAAGCGCATCTTCAGCACGCGCGTTCTCACCTTCAGTGACGATGAAGTTCGCGTGCACGGGCGAAACAACTGCACTGCCACGTCGCTGGCCCTTCATGCCCATCTCGTCGATGATCTTGCCGGTGCCGATCGTGCTCGCCGGTGGGTTTTTGAAGAAACAACCGGCGGAACGTGAGCCGTGTGGTTGAGTCGCGAGACGTTTGCTCTTAACGTCGTCCATACGCGCCTTGATCTGTTCCGGATCGTCATGCTTGAGACGCAGCGTCGCACCCAATAACAGTTCGCCTTCACGAAACGAAGTGTGACGATAGTTCCACTCGATGCTCTCGCCCCGAATCTCGACGACCTTGCCCTCGCGAGCCACGCGCACGTTTTCAGTTACTGTTCCGATCTCGTGACCATACGCGCCGGCATTCATCCAAAGCGCGCCACCGACTGTGCCGGGAATGCCGCCGAGTCCCTCGATGCCCGCGAGGCCGGCACGCGCCACATCGATGCAGAGTCGCGGCAGCGAATAACCCGCGCTGACTGAAACGAGCTCACCGTCGATGTGGACTTCCCCTTTCATGTTGCTCAAATTGAGCACGACGTAGTGATGGTCGGCATCGTCGGCGAGCACGTTGCTGCCCGATCCAAGCGGTCGCCAACCGACGCCGGCCTGGTCCAACTCGTGAACGAACGCGGCGGCTTGCTCTTCGGTTTGAGGGGCGATGACCCAATCAATCGCGCCGCCGACGCGCAGGCTCGTCAGATCCGCGAACCGCTTCCCACGCTCTGCACGCACACCGAGTCGCGCCGCGATCTCTTCCACGACGCGATCTCGTTCGACTAGTGATTTTTCAGTCAGATCCGTGGCCAACGTTAGTCTCTTTCAACAACCAGAGCAGTTGCTCAGCGACACGATTCACAGTTCCCGCGCCGAGCGTCAACACGAGATCCCCAGGCTGCACGTGCTCACGTAATGCGGTCGCCGCATGGTCGAGCGACCCAATATAGTTCGCGTCCTTGTGACCGAAACGTTTAATCGCAGCGGTCAGCGCTTCCGCCGTCACGCCCTCGATCGGATCCTCACTCGCTGCATAGATATCTGTGATGAACAGCATATCGGCGTTATTGAACGACCGCGCAAACTCCTGCATCAGATCGTGAGTCCGCGTGTAGCGATGCGGCTGAAACAGCACCACGATGCGTCTGCCACCGGAGCCGAGCTTCGCCGCGGCGAGTGTGGCCCTGATTTCAGTCGGATGATGTCCGTAGTCATCAACTACGAGGACGCCATCAACTTCACCCTTCGCCTGGAACCGCCGCCCGGCGCCGGTGAAGCTGTGCAGGCCCTCGACGATCTTTTCGAACGACACTTCCAACTCAAATCCAACCGCGATCGCGGCGAGCGCGTTGTAGACGTTGTGCACGCCCGGCACGCGCAGGACCATCTCGCCGATCACGTCCGTTCCCCGCCAGACGGTAAATGACGATCCGAAGTTACTGTCGTGCTTGATTCCGTGCGCTGAGACATCGGCCTGCGCACTCAAGCCGTAAGTCATACGCCTTCGTTCAAGGAGAGGAATGATTGCCTGCACGTTGGGATCGTCGAGACACAAAACCGACGAACCGTAGAACGGAACCTTGTTTACGAAGTTTGCGAAACACGCACGCACGTCGTCCATGTCGTGGTAGTAGTCCATGTGCTCGCGATCGATGTTGGTGACGACGGCGATCGTCGGCGTCAACATCAAAAACGAGCGATCACTCTCATCTGCTTCCACGACCATCAGGTCGCTCGTGCCGAGATGAGCATTCGATCCGAACGCGCCGACAACACCTCCGACGACCATCGTTGGGTCGAGCCCGGCATGGCCCAGGACTGTTGCGACCATCGAAGTCGTAGTTGTCTTTCCATGCGAGCCTGCGACGGCAACGGTGTGCGGCTTCAGTCGCATTAGTTCGGCAAGCATTTCGGCGCGCGGGATCACGGGAATTGAGCGGCGGTTTGCTTCCAGGATTTCCGGATTGTCATCACGCACGGCTGTCGAGCGTACGACGACGTGTGGGTGGCCCACGTTCTCAGCGGCGTGTCCCTCAAAGATTTCAACACCCATTTGTTGCAGACGATCGGTGACGCCGGAACGTTTGAGATCGGAGCCGGAGACGCGAAAGCCGAGATTGACGAGCACCTCGGCAATGCCGGACATGCCGATACCACCGATGCCTACGAAATGGACGTGTTGAATGCGACGAAACATTTTTTAGCCACAAAAAAGCACAAAATCACAAAGAGATATTTCAGGTTGCGGACCTATCACCGGTTTGGTCCTCGTTCTTCATGTTCGTTCTTTCTTAGCTCACTTCGTTAGCTCACGTTCGGCTTTCACTTCTGGGTTTTTTCTTGCCTTTTTGTGGCTAAGCTCTTCAATCATGTCTACGGCGGCTGCGGCGGCGTCGCCGTGGGCCATCTTTCGACTAGCTTCTTCCATGCGATCCAGGTCCTCTGGCGACTGGACCAGCTTCTCAATTTCGGCGACTAATCTGTCACCGGTCAGGTCCTGCTGCAGGATCATTCGCGCAGCGCCGCCGGTTTGTAACGCCTCCGCGTTCTTGCGCTGGTGATCGTCGGCGGCAAATGGAAACGGAACCATGATCGACGCCTTACCCGCTGCGATCAGCTCTGCCGTAGTCGTTGCACCGGCGCGGCAGAGCACAAGATCCGCTTCCGCGAAATCGGTCATCATGTTGTCAATGTAACTGCGAACGTCTGCACGCTCGCCCCAACCAGCCGCGGCATATGCGGCCTTAACCTTTTCAAAATCCGCGGCGCCCGTCTGGTGCTTGATCCGAAGCTCCACCGGCAATTCTTTCAACTTCGACAACGCCGCCACCATCGCCTCGTTGATCGCGCGCGCGCCCTGCGAGCCACCAAACACGAGGAGAGAAAACTTTCCCGGCTCACGTCGCTTCGGTGGAATTTCAAAAAACTCGCGCCGCACCGGGTTACCTGTGACTTTCGCTTTCCCGCGAAAGTAAGGCAGCGCCTGGTCGAACGAAACCGCTGCGCGATCGACGAAACGAGCAAGCACGCGGTTGGTCCAACCCGGCAGCGCGTTCGACTCCATTACGAGCGTCGGCCGATTCGTGAGCGCGGCCGTCAACACCACCGGCCCCGAAACATAACCGCCGGCGCCGACCACCACGTCAGGCTCAAACTGGCGCATCAGCCGTCGCGCCGAAACAAAACTCTTCGGCAGCACGGCAACCCCTTTCACGCGCGCGCCCAGGCTGACGTTTTTCAATCCGGCACTTTCAATGAGCGACAACTCAAAACCCGCTTGCGGCACTAAACGCGTTTCCAATCCACGCGCAGTGCCGACGAACTGCACTTTCGAATTCGCGTCGCGGCGCATGATCTCCTGGGCCACGGCGATTCCCGGATAGATGTGACCGCCAGTGCCACCGGCAGCAATCATTACTCGCATTTCAATGATCAAAAGCGCGCCGCCCCAGGCCGCTGGGTGCAGGCACGTTCAGCTTCTTTCGCTCGCGGAGCTTCGTCGTCGCTGACTCAAACAATCCCAGGTCGAGCGAGCCGCTTGCGTGCTGCGAAACGTTGAGCAGAATGCCGACCGCAGCGAGCGTCGGCACCAGTGATGATCCGCCGTACGAGATGAACGGCAAAGGTATTCCCTTCGTCGGCACGAGGGAGAGCACCACACTGATATTAAAGAGCGCTTGTGCGACGATGCTGGTCACGATTCCGATACTCAGCAACATTCCAAACCGATCGGGCGCGAGCAACGCGGTGCGCACCCCGCGCCAGAGAAAAAGTGCAAAGACGGCAACGATGGCGAGTGCGCCCACCAGCCCGAGCTCTTCGCCTACGACTGCGAAGATGAAGTCGGAATGCGCGAACGGAAGAAACAGCATCTTCTGTTTGCCCTGTGCGAAGCCGAGCCCGTTTGTTCCACCCGATCCGATTGCGATCAGCGATTGGACCACCTGAAAGCCGGCGCCTTGCTGGTCGGCCCACGGATCGAGAAATGTGACTAAACGTTTCAACCGCCACGGCACGAAGATCAACAAACCCGCAGCAACGAGCAACGCCGGCGCAGCGGCCATCGCGAGGTGAAGCATACGCGCGCCTGCGGTGTAAATGACGACCGTGAAGATCAGCGCCAGCATCATCGCGGTGCCGAAGTCGGGCTCGATCACGATGAGCGCCGCGAGCCATCCTGTCACCAAACCGCACGGAACAAACGTGCGCCAGAAGTCTCCTTCTTCACCCGCTCGCTTCTCGAGAAAGTACGCGAGAAAAATGATGAGCGAGAGTTTTGAGATCTCCGAGGGTTGCAGCGAGAAACCCGGAAACTTTAACCAGCGATGCGCGCCGTTCACGCTGCTAAAACCAAACACGGAAACCAGGCCGATCGTGCAAAGAATCAAGAGGCCGTAGACGATGCGACGGCTCTTCAATAGCTGGTAGTTAAACTGCATCGCGAGCAGCATCACAACGAAACCGATCGCGACCCACACGCCCTGCTTGAGCACGTAGTGAAACTGGTTGCCGTTCTCTTTCTGCGCAATAACGGCTGACGCACTGTAGACCATCACGACGCCGAAGAGCGTGAGACCGACGGTCGCGGCGAAGAGCCATTTGTCTGGGGCAAGTTTTCGAGCCATTTTTTATTAGCAGCAAAAAATCACAAAAGTCACAAAGGATTTGTTTGTGCTTTTTGTGCGCGAACTTCTTCTTTGAAGACCTTCCCGCGATGTTCGAAACTGTCAAACATATCGAAGCTCGCACAGGCGGGCGCGAGCAGAATCACATCACCTTTTTCTGCGGCCGCGAACGACCGCACGACGGCATCTTTCATGTCCGACGCGCGCTCAAACGGCGCGCTGTTTCCCAACTCCTTTGCGATCGTCTCTGCATCCTCACCGATTAGCACGAGCTTTCTCACTTTCGCTCGAACCAGCGGCTCGAGAGGCGCGTACGGCGCCTTCTTCCCTCTGCCGCCCAGAATCAACACGACCTTGCCTGCTTCTTCGGCAAAAGCCTCGAGCGCCTTCAACGTCGCGTCGACGCTCGTCGCTTTCGAGTCGTTGTAAAACTTCACGCCTGCGATCTCGGCGACAAATTCCAGCCGGTGCTCAACCGGATCGAATCGCTTCGCAGTATCATTCATTGAATCAATCGACGCACCCGCTGCGATTCCTGCTGCAAACGCCGCCGCGACGTTCTCGACGTTGTGCATTCCACGCAGCTTCATCTGGTCTACGTTTAGCAGCACCTGTCCTCGATAAATCAGCTCGCGCCCGCGTAGAAAAACTCCATTCTCGACTTCCGTCCTGACGCTGAAGTTCAACACCTTCGCTCGCAAGCCACTCGACCACGACGAAACCGTCGGATCGTCTGCATTAAGCACTGCGGTATCCTCGACAGTCTGGTTCATGAAGATGCGGTGCTTCGCGGCAGCGTAGTCATTAAAAGTCTCGTAACGATCCATGTGATTCGGTGTCACGTTCAGCACCAACGCGATCGACGGGCGAAACGTCTTGATCGTCTCTAGCTGAAAGCTCGAAAGCTCCGCGACGGTCCAGCCATCCTCTTTCGAAGTCTCAATCATCGAGATCAGCGGTTTACCGATGTTGCCGCCGACCTGCACTTGCAATCCCGCATCGCCGAGGAACTCGCCGATGAGCGAAGTCGTCGTCGTCTTGCCGTTGCTACCCGTGATTGCAACCACCCGACCTTTCAAATAACGATACGCAAGCTCAACTTCACCGATGACTTCCGCGCCGGCTCGCTCGGCGTAGCGGATGGGAATAATCGTCGCCGGAACTCCCGGGCTAACAACTACGAGGTCGAGTTGATCGAGCAACCAGCTCGGCGGCTCGCCCGGCAACAAACCCACGCCCAACTCTTTCAATGCGAGCGCTTCAGTCGTCCATTTCTCGATCGGCTTCTGATCCGTAAGCGCGACGACCGCGCCCTGACTTGCCAGGAACCTCGCCGCGGCAATTCCGCTGCGCGCCGCGCCGATAACCAAAACTTTCTTGCCATTAACAAGCACAAAACAGTTAACGTAACTTCAAAGTTGAGAGACTCAACAATGCAAACAAGATCGCGAGGATCAAAAACCTAAAGACGATCTTCGACTCTTTCCAATCCTGCATCTCGAAGTGGTGATGCAACGGCGTCATCTTGAATAATCGCCGTCCGGTGCCGGTTGTGCGTCTCGTCATCTTAAAAACGCCCACCTGCAACATCACCGACATCGCTTCAATCACAAACACGCCGCCGACCATCAGCAACATGAACTCCTGCTTGGTCAGCACCGCGACTGTTCCCATGGCGCCGCCGATCGCGAGACTGCCGACGTCGCCCATAAACACCTGCGCGGGTGGCGCGTTGTACCAGAGAAACCCGAGACTCGCGCCTGCCATTGCGCCGCAAAATACCGTCAACTCTGCCGCTTCAGGACGGTGTGTTAACTCAAGATATCCGGCCCAGCGCGCGTCGCTGCTCAAATAAGTGAAACCCGTCAACGCGCTCATCGCGATGAACGTGACACTGATCGCGAGCCCATCCAAACCATCAGTCAGGTTCACTGCGTTCGAAGATCCGAGCAACACCACCACGATCAGGATCAGGTATATATAAGGACCGATAAAACTCTTCTCCGGATCGGCCGTCCACTTCAGAAACGGAATACTGAGGTTCCACGAATAACCGGTCCCACCGATAAGCTTCGTCGCCGTAAACAGCACTGCCCAAAGACCGACTGCTATGAGCAGCTGCGCCAGCAACTTCTGTCGCCCGGTCAATCCGAGACTGCGCTGCTTCGCCATCTTCGCGTAGTCGTCGATAAAACCAATCGCCGCAAAAAGCAGAGTCGCGACCATTGCGGTCCAGACGTAAACGCTGGAGAGTCGCGCCCACAGGAGAGTCGAGATCAAAACCGAACCGACGATCAGTACGCCGCCCATCGTGGGTGTGCCGCGTTTCACCTGGTGCGCCTGCGGGCCTTCTTCGCGAATCTGCTGGCCCACGTTCCATTGCTTCAAAGCTTCGATCAGTCGGCCGCCGAAGAAGAGCGAGATCAAAAGCGCCGTAATCGCGCCATAAGCGGTGCGAAAAGTGACGTACTGAAAAACGTTGAGCGCCTTTACGAGATACCAATCCTTGTCCTTGAAGTGGACGTAAAGAAGTTCGTAAAGGAAGTAGTAGATCAACCTTCGTCTTCTCCTGCCAATGGAAACCGCTGGCGCAACTGTTTCACTATCTTATCCGTAGCGACTCCGCGTGATCCTTTAACCAAAATCAGATCACCTTCTCGCACTTCCTTGATCAACTCTTCAGCGACTTCGTCAGACGAATCAAAAAACCTCGTCGCCGTAAGCCCTTCGTCATTCGCGCCGGCGACGATCTCTTTCCCGAGCCCACGAACGCCCCAAAGCATGTTGATGCCGCTGCGAGCGATTTCTTTTCCCGCATCTCTGTGCATCAACACCTCGTCGGGTCCGAGCTCGAGCATCTCTCCCGCAATCACGATAAGTCGCTGACGACCACGACCACCTTCCGCCATCGTCCGCACCATGTTCAGCAGAGACCGCGGATTCGAGTTGTAAGAATCGTCAATCACCGTGAAGCCTGCGGCAAAATCAAAAACCTCACCACGCATCTTCGGAGGCTGCGCCACTCTCAACGCCGCCGCGATCTCTTCCGGCGGTATCGAGAACGCCGTTCCTACTGCCGACGCCGCGAGCGCATTGCTCAGGTTGTGACGTCCACTCATCTGCAGCGACGCGTGAGCTTCTCCCAACGGCGTTCGCAAACGAAACCGAATTTTCCCGAGCGAGCTCGTATCAATCTCGGTTGCGGAAACGTCGGCCGCATTGTCGATGCCAAACGTCAACGTGCGACCGTTATGCTTGTCGCGCATCTTCATAACGAGCACGTCGTCGGCGTTGAGAATTGCAGTGCCTTCCGGTTTCAATCCTTCGATCAACTCTGCCTTTGCGGCGGCGATGTTTTCGATCGAGCCGAGGTATTCAAGATGGACCGGCGCCACCATCAGCTCAACCGCAACATCGGGCGGCGTGATCTTGCACAGTCTTTGAATCTCGTGTGTCGGCGACGACATTCCCATTTCGAGCACGGCCAAATCGAATTGATCCGGCGAACGATCCTCGCTCACCATGCGCAGCACTGACAACGGGAGTCCCAAGCCGTTGTTGTAATTACGCTCGCTCTTCAAAACACGATGTCCGGCGCTCTTGAGCACGTGCGCAGTCAACTCTTTCGCGGTCGTCTTTCCGGCGCTGCCCGTGATCGCGACCACGGGTTTTCCCCACGCTGTGTAGACGCGATGTGCAAGCCCTTGTAACGCCGCGATCGCATCGTCAACCAATAGCAACCGATCTTTTACGCTCTCCAAAAAAGAGTCGCCGCTGAGGTGATCCATTCGCGCAACCGCTGCGACGGCGCCGCGCTTCAACGCGTCCGGGATGAAGCGATGTGCATCGACAAACTCACCATTGAAACCGGCGCGGGCGTAATCCTTTTGCGAGAGCGCAAAGAACAGCTCGCCCGCGCCTACCGAACGTGAGTCGATGGAATAATCATTTATCTTTTTGTCAAACAACTCGGCGCTAATGTTCGTCGCATTCGCGCCCATCAAAGCTGCTGCCTCGCCAACCTTCACGTTATTACGGCCTCTTCCTGCTCCATCGGTTGCTCCTGCGAAGGCGTGTTGGCGACTGGTTCGAGCAAGCATTCAACCAATTTTGAAAGCGAGCTCTGGCTCATCGAAAGGTTTGCAAAAACTTCGGCAAAGCTTCCAACACGACCAACGGCAGGACGCACGTCACCGTTCGACCCACCTTTTGGGGGATGATGTTGTGCCCGGAGGGATGAACGCTGGCTGCGTAGTCGTTTTCTGCAGTCAGCAATGCCGTAGTGTACGTCATCTTCGAGAGTTTCTTCATCCGTCGGGTTAAGCAACTCTACTTCGACCTCCCAAAATCAACATAGATAAGCTGGCCAGTATTTACTTCCGTGCCCGCTGCGGGACTCTGCTTCAAAACTTTTCCTTCGCCGCGCGCTTCAACCTGCAATCCGAGCTGCGCGCAGGTACGGGCCACATCGCGCACGCTGCGGCCACGCAGGTCAGGCATCAGTATCGCCTTTCGCGTCGCGACAGCGTAGACAACTTCTCCGCCTCGTCCACCGTTGCTGTCCACGGTTGGCATTGTGGCTTTCCGCTGCTGTTCTGATTCCGCCTGCTCTTCGCGAACCTTCGCAGCGCGTTCCGGATTTTCGGGGTTCTGCGCAATCAATTCAGGCGCCGATTTGGTTTCGATGTCGGGCTCGACGCCGAGTGCCGGCAGGATCTGTTCGGCAACTTCACGGAAAACCGGCGCCGCCACATCGCCGCCGTGATACGCGCCGCCTGGCTCGTCGATGACGACGATGATCACGACTTGCGGGTTACTCACTGGGGCAAAGCCGACAAACGAACCGACAAACTTTGTCGCCGAGTAGCTGCGCGTTTTCGGATCGATCTTTTGCGCGGTGCCGGTTTTACCTGCCGCTGAGTAACCGTCCAACTGCGCCTTCTTCGCAGTTCCGCTCAGTGTCACTCCTTCGAGCATTCCGCGTAGCGCGATCGCAGTCTCAGCACTGATCACACGTCGCTGCTCCGGCTGTGCACGATAGACAACGTTGCCGCCGGCATCGCGTACTTCGCGGATCAAATGTGGCGCAACGCGAACGCCGTCGTTTGCGAGCGCACCAAACGCTGCGACCATCTGCACGGGTGTTACACCGATTTCCTGTCCGATGGCGATCGATCCGATCGATGAAGCCTGCCAGCGCTCAACCTTTCGCAAAAGGCCGCTGGTTTCACCCGGCAGCTCGATTCCCGTCTTTGAGCCGAAGCCGAAACGCCTGATGTAGTCGTACATCGTTGGGTCGCCGACTCTGATCCCGAGCTTGATCGCCGCAACGTTGCTCGACTTGGCGAGGGCTTCCGCGATTGTCAGCGAGCCAAATGGATGATGGTCATGGACCACTCGTCCAGCGACAGTAATCGCGCCCATCTGACAATCGATTCGATCGTCAACGCGCGCGAGCTTCTTCTCCAGCGCCGCTGAGAAAGCGACGATTTTGAATGTTGAGCCCGGCTCGTAGATGTTTTGCAGCGCCCAGTTTGATCTTGTTTCAGGCTTCGCGTCGGAGACTCTGTTTGGATCGAATGTCGGCGCATTGGCGAGCGCGAGGATCTCACCGCTGCGGGGATCGAGCACGATCACAGTTCCGGATTTTGCGCGCGATTGATGCACCGCGGCTTGCAGTGCCTGTTCGGCTTGATACTGAATCGTCTGATCGATCGTGAGGACAACTGTCTGGCCGGGTTTTGCCGCGATCTCATAGCCGTCGTACGGCTTGCCATTCGCATCTCTTTCAAGAAAAAGCTGGCCGGGCTCACCCGAGATCTTCGCGTTGTAAAACTGTTCGACACCGCCGAGACCTTTGCCATCGAGTCCGACGTAACCGAGCACGTGCGCTGCAAGTGATCCGTTAGGGTAGTAACGCTTCGGTTCGAGTTGTGTTTGTACGCCCGGCAGATTCAGCGCCACGATCTTGCTTGCGTGGTCTGCATCGAGACGTCGTGCAATCCAGACAAATCGTTTTTTGTTTGCGTGCGCTTTGCGAAACTCAGCGGTCAGATCGGTTCGCTTCAGATTTAACGATTTGGCAAGCTCTTGCGCGTTGCGATCGAGGGTTGGGACGTCGAGCCCGTCCGGATCGAGAAACAACGAGACTGTCTGCACGCTGCGCGCGAGCTGGCGCTCCTGTCGATCGAGCAACTCGCCGCGCTCAGGACTGGTCTCAATTGCATTCTGCTGTTGTTGACGAGCCCGGTTCGCGAGCTGTTCGTACTGCGAGAACTGTAGATAAATCAGGCGCGCGCAAACGACCAGCATCCAAAAGCCAATAAAAGCCGCGACGAAAAGTGCGCGGCCTGGTGAAACATCAGGTCTGGATTTTGATCGAGCGACGAGGCGTGCCAACATCACCTACTTGTTTCTCCCTAAACCAGTAGCGTGATGAGGCCGCTGTTACTTTCGCACAGATGTCGGTGTTATCTGTGTCGTACGATCTGTCCGGGCCGCGCCGGTTTTAAACCGAGCTTCCGTGCGGCAGGCTCGAGCTTGTCAGGCGCAATGGCACGTTCCTTTTCGAGCGCGAGTCGCTGGTTCTCTTCCAGCAATCGCTTGCGCTCGCTGCGCAGGGTCTCGTTTTCATAACCGTACTGGACCGCAGCAAAATGCTGCTTTGCAGCAAAGACAAATCCGCCGGCGAGTACAAGACCACAGAACAACAACAAGGCGAGACGCGAGAGCGCGTTGACGTCTCGCGAGCGGCGAATCTTTGCGTTGAGTTGGTGCTCAGGAAATCTTTTCATCGTCGTCTAGCTTTCTGCAGGCTCTCAACTTTGCGCTGCGTGCGCGCGGATTCTCGTCAATCTCACGAGCGCCGGCCGTCACCGGACGCCGCGTCAGCACTTCGACAGCTTTCCGCGCGCCGCACGAACAAACTGGCAGCCGTGGCGGACATTCGCAGTGGCCCGATAGTCTTCTTAACTCAAGTTTGAGAATCCGATCCTCGAGCGAGTGAAAACTAATCCCCACAAACCTGCCATTCGGAATTAAAAGATCGACTGCTGACTCGACAAACTCTCCCAGCCCTTCGAGTTCGTGATTGACGGCGATTCGCAAAGCCTGAAACGTGCGTGTCGCCGGATGAATCTGTTGCCGCTTGTGCCCACCGGCTGCGTGTCGCACAAGGTCTGCTAACTCCGTCGTGGTCGTTATCGGCTGCCCTTGTTCGCGACGCTCGACGATGCGACGGGCGATGCGTCGTGAGTGTCGTTCTTCGCCGTATTCGAAAATGATTCTGGCAATTTCCGATTCGGGAAGCTGCTGTAGAAGATCGGCTGCGGTGTCGCCCCTCGTCGGGTCCATCCGCATGTCTAACGGAGCGTCGAAACGAAAACTAAACCCACGTTCAGGTGAATCGAACTGCAATGAAGAGACGCCAAGATCGACGAGAACACCATTCGGTTCGCGCTCATTTGCCTGTTGGAGGACGGCGTTGATGGTGCGAAAGTTGGCTTGAAAGGCATGGAATCTATCTCCAAATGGCGCCAGTCGTTGTCGAGCATAGGCAAGCGCCGTGGGGTCGAGATCCATTCCGATGACGCGAGAGTCGGGGGAAGATTTCAAAATTGCTTCGCTGTGTCCGCCAAGTCCAACCGTGCAATCTACAAAGAGACCGCCTCGCTCAGGAGCGAGGAACGTCAGTGTCTCTTCAAGCAGCACGGGGCGATGGGGCGCGCCCATGCCCCCCAAAGGCGCAGCCATCACCACCGCCCCGTGATCTCGTTCAAAGATCCGTCAATGTCAAATTCCAAGTCTCGCAATCGCAGCCTCGTCTTCCTCCGTGTATGGATCGGCGAGCATGCGAGCTTTGAACTTATCGAGCTCCCAAACTTCTAGATAGGTCAGGTAGCCGAGCACCGCCACGTCGCCTAAAACTTCCGCACTCTTACGTAGCAATGGATGTATCAACAGGCGGCCCTGGCCGTCCATCGTGGCTTGCTGACCGAAATAATTCGTTCTATCAAGGAACTTTCTACGTGCCGGATCCATCGAGGGCAGTAACGAAAGCCTTTGTTCGATCGATTCCCATTCCGGCAATGGATAAATCCGAACGCACTCGCCGGTGAGGCTCGTGATATAAAAGTCTTTGCCGTGTTTCTCTTCAATCAGTCGGCGAAATTCAGTCGGGACTTTGAGACGCCCCTTTACATCGATTCGCGCCGTGTAATTTCCTCGCAGCATATTTCTGACCTGACGAGAGAGCATTTGGTGGGTGGCCTAAAGGGAAAAGCGTTACTGATGATCGGTGTTGCTACGAGGTTGGACCCACTTCCGACCACTTTTGACCACCCAAGGCCGGATACTACGCCGCACTCCACACTGTGTCAATAGCTTAGCCCGCCGAGATGATCGCCTATTGTTTGCCTCTTGGTGAGTGGCGGGGCTGGGATTTAGGCCTAGATGACACGGGGCAACACGTGAAGATTGAGACGTCGCTCGTTGCCACGGGCTTGCGCCGTTCGGATGCCACGGGCTTGCGCCGTTCGGATGCCACGGGCGGCAAGCCCGTGACATCTGCGGGGCGCCTCAGGGCTTGGAGTAGGATCCAGCGTGAGACTCCACGGCGCAAGGCCGTGGGATCCGAGAGCACAAGCCTCCCGTGGCATCTGAAGGGTGCAAGTCCAGTGTCATCTTCGATTCTCTCCGCGCGCAAAGGACCTATTTCAACTTCAAGCCCTCCACATGTATATTGGCCCACCATACAATGACATCAATTCTCCTGTTTGGGTTGCTGGCTGCCGGTGCCAATGTCCTCGGGGGCCTCGTTCTGGTTAAATCAGGCGCTCACCGCCTCGGCGAGCGCTTTCTGAAATACCTCGTCGCCCTCGGCGCCGGCTTCATGCTCGCGGCCATTTTCATCGAGATCCTGCCCGAAACCGTCGGTATCTGGACCAGCGCGTCACCCAATCAGCCGTCATCAGAAGCAGTCGGACTCGCCATGACACTGCTACTGGCCGGCTATCTAACAATTCAATTCTTCGAGCACACGCTCGCTCCGCACTTTCATTTCGGCCCGGAAACACACCCGGAGTCGTTCCTGCGTCCGTCAGCGGCTTACACCGCTGTCGGCGGTCTTTGTATTCACACTTTCTTCGACGGTGTCTCAATTGCATCCGCTTTTCTCGTCAACTTCAAAGTCGGAATTCTGGTCTTTATCGCGATTCTGCTGCACAAAATGCCAGAAGGTTTCACTGTGGCATCGATCATGCTTGCTACAGGACGTTCGGCCCAGAAGGCGTTGATTGCGACTGCGGCGATAGGCGCCGCAACTCTGGCTGGTGTGATTTGCGTCGCTCTGCTCGACGACGGTGTGAACAACGCGGTTGGTTATGCTTTACCGTTCTCTGCCGGCGTAACGCTTTATGTAGCGGCAAGCGACCTGATCCCCGAGGTGAACCATAAAGAAGAAAGAAACCCGACGGTCTCGATTGTCGTTTTTGGAGGGGTGGCCCTCTTTTATTTGTTGCATCGGTTGATTGAGGGTTGGCACTGACGAGAATTCGCCATTGCACTTGCGCTTGAGAAAATCACAGTTTGCGTGGGCCAGTTTTGGCCTTCAGCTCTTTTTGCTCCTGGCCGTTGCAGTAAACGCCCAGACTACACCTCCGTCACCCGTTCCACTTCCGGTTCCCTTCAATCCGATCGTCGACAACGCTCGCGTAATCGATACTGAGACGAGAGCTCGGCTCGAGCAGATCTATCGCGATCTTAAGGAGCGTGGGAATATCGAGTACTCGGTGTTGACAGTGGATACGACCGGAAGCCAGGACATTTTCGATTTTTCACTCGCGGTTGCGCGCGGCTGGGGCATTGGACCAAAAGATGGAGACAAGGCAAGCTTTTTATTAGTCGTCGCGATCCAGGATCGCAAGTACTTCACGCAGGTGAGTCGTCACATCGAAGGCGATCTGCCTGACGGCGTTGTTGGACAGATTCAGCGGCAACGGCTGGTGCCACAGTTCAGGCAACAAAATTACAGCAGAGGCATTCGCGACACAGTCGAGGCTTACGTTGCGACACTCGGTGCCAAACGAGGTTTCAGTGTTGAAGGTATCGGTGAGAACCAGCGGATCGAGAGGGAAGAACGACCTCCGCAAAGAGTTCCGCAGATGAGTATGACCACCATTTGCTGTGGAGCACTGGTGATTCTCGGCATTTTAATCCTGCTCTCATCCGCGTCGAGAAGAAGAGGCGGAGGCGGTGGTAGCGGATGTTTGCAGGCTCTGCTTTGGGGAAGTTTGTTTAGCAATCTTGGTGGTAGCGGCCGGAGCAGCGGCTGGGGCGGAGGAGGATTCGGCGGTGGTGGCGGCTGGGGCGGCGGTGGCGGCTTTGGCGGTGGTTTCGGTGGTGGTGGTGACTTTGGCGGAGGAGGCGCGGGCGGCAGCTGGTAACACGGGAGTAAGACCGATAGTTTTCGTCCGCGTTAGTGGTGTAATTATGGTTAAGACTGTAGTACAGGAAGCCTTGAACGGA
>DAIOGT010000047.1:0-5137 GCA_036745095.1 Pyrinomonadaceae bacterium | reverse complement strand
CCGCGTTAGTGGTGTAATTATGGTTAAGACTGTAGTACAGGAAGCCTTGAACGGACTCGTCGAGGATCTGCGCGCGACGCACGGAGCAAACCTCGCCTCAGTAGTTCTATATGGCTCGGCTGCGGCCGGCGATAATATCGAACTGCGCTCAGACTACAACATCCTCATCGCGCTGAACCGCATCACGCCGGAAGATCTGCGTCAGGCGCAGGCGCCGATGCGTGAGTGGCAAAGGTTGGGCCATCCGTTGCCGGTGTACTTCACCGTCGAGGAACTCTCGGATGCCGCCGACGTATTTCCGATCGAGTTTCACCAGATGGCAAATGCGCGCACTGTTCTTTACGGTCATGATCCTTTTGAATATGCAAAACTCTCGGACGTGAACCTGCGTCACCAGGCGGAGTATGAACTGCGAAGCAAGTTGATCCAGTTGCGTCGCCTGTATATCCCCGCGTCAACTTCGGTCGAAAAGTTGTCTGCTCTGATGAACGACAGCCTTTCGAGCTTCGCGGCACTGTTCCGCGCCGTGCTGATGTTGCACGGTCACGAAGCACCGATTTCGAAGCCTGACGTTGTACGCGCGACAACGAGACTGTTGCGCCTCGATCCGGCGCCCTTTGAACAAATCTTTGAATTTCGCGCAAGCGATCGTCTTCCCTCGTCAGAAAAAGAAGCGAACGATCTTTTTGGAGCTTACCTGTTTCAAATCGAGCAGGTAGTTGAAGCAGTGGACCAGCTTGGAACGGCAACACCGTAACTTTACATATGGGAGATTTGAGATGAAGACGCGAAGATTAGTAATCCTTGTCGGCCTTGTGCTGATGGCTTTTGCTTCCAGCGGCTGTGGGTACAACACGTTGACGACGAAACACGAAAACGTGAAAGGTAAATGGGCCAGCGTGGAAACTCAGTTACAGCGGCGCGGCGACCTGTTAAATAATCTTACCGAAGCAGCGAAGATGGCGGGCGTTCAGGAACAGGAAGTCTTCGGCGCGATCGCGAGCGCGCGTTCGCAACTATTGAACGCAGCTAATCAGGCGCCGCAGGGCGAGGGTGGAGACAAGTCGCCGGAACAGAAGCAGGCGGTACTCGATGCCAACAATTCACTTGGGGCGGCATTCGGACGTTTGCTGGTGCTTACGGAAGCGTATCCACAGTTGAAGTCGAATGAAAACTTCTTGAAGCTTCAAGATGAAATCGCGGGCACTGAGAATCGCATCGCCACGTCGCGCAACGATTACAACGGCGCCGTGCAGGACTACAACACGACGCGTGCCAGTTTCCCGACAGTGATTTCAGCAAAGCTTTTCGGGTTTAAGGAAGAGCCGTATTTCAGGGCTGAGGAAGCTTCGAAACAAGTGCCGCAGATTAACGCGGACTCGTTGAGGCAGAATCAAAATAAATAAATCCGCGCGATCCGCGGTTAAAAACCCCTGGAGCTACACATGGCACAGTGGTCACATGGCTTACCACCGGGCTCCACGCTGCACTGCTTTTCGGTTTGGAAGAAGTCGACGAGTTCAGAAACCGTCGCTTCTTCCACCCCGAAACGGTCGAGGCTCGGATGCCACGGCGAATGCACGCGCGGAACGCTCCCTACCTTCTCTTCAATCTGAACCAACCGGCTCTGTAGCTCATTCAGACCCGCACGCACTGCAGCAAGCTCGGCACTGAGATCGCCACCGCGGCTCTCGGGTGTGGAAGAATTGCCCGACACTCGCCGCGCGATCCTCTCCGCTATTAGTCTCGCTTGATCTTCCATCAGTCCTTCAAAAGATCGATTCGATCGACTACGCCTACGATCGCCGAATCAATCGCGGCGCCGGCTTTCTTGGTAGCCGCAGTCGAGGCGCTCCATCCCTCTTGAACGATCAGCACCGTGTCTCCGACTCCCGCATCAACCGAATCAAGCGCCAGCACCGAATAGCTTGTTTCTTCACCTTCCGGTGTGATCTGCTGGCACAACATCACGCGCGCATTCTGATAGCGGAAGTTCTTTTGCGTGGCCACTACATTTCCGACTACGCGCGCGAGAATCATCTGGTTACGTGCTGCTCCGAATCAACAATGCCCACAATCGTGCAATCAGTCGGCGTGTCTTCTCGTTTGAATGGAAAACTCGCTTCCTTGCCGCGACACCAGAACACAAGCTCACCAACACCGGCGCCGACCGCATCAACCGCCACCATCGGCTTGCCTGACGGCTCGAGGTCCTTGTTTACAGTCTGCACGATCAACAGCTTCCGTCCGTCAAGCGAATCGTTTTTGACTGTTGCGACGACTGTGCCGATAACGCGCGCGAGTTGCATCTTAATTCTGCAGCACGTCAACCGTGTCAATCACTCCGACAATCGCTGCATCCACCGGCACGTCTTTCATTCCCTGGGCCAGGCGCGCACTCGATCCGGCAACGACCAGCACGCGCTCGTGATATCCCGCGCCTACTGTGTCAACCGCAACCACGTATCCGGTCGTATCGCTGCCGTCTACATTGATCGGTCTCACGATCAGCAACGTCTTTCCGCTCAACCGTTCGTCTTTTTGCGTGGAGACAACAGTCCCGAGGATGCGAGCAATGATCATGTGGTTATCGGTCGAGCCCGATAGGAAGACTCTCGTCGACGCTGCCATGCGGACGCGGAATCACGTGCACGCTGACGAGCTCGCCGACGCGTCGCGCAGCGGCGGCGCCTGCGTCGGTGGCGGCTTTCACGGCAGCAACATCGCCACGTACGATCGCAGTCACAAAGCCGGCGCCGATCTTTTCATAACCGACGAGGGTGACGTTTGCGGCCTTCACCATCGCGTCGGCTGCTTCGATCATTGCGACCAGACCTTTTGTTTCAACCATCCCGAGTGCTTCTTGCATTCAGATGCTCCTCAATTTGTTTTCTCAGATAAACGCGGATTGATATGGATTATTTACCATTTACTGCCTGACTTAACAATTCGACCAGGTCTTCGCGAGACAGTGAAATCTTTGTATCTCCGTTTTCCGAAGGATTTAGATATCCGCATGCCTGGCCGCGCGCTGACTCATCGAGATAACCGGCTGCTTCACGCACGTTGATCAACTTCTCAATCGCGTCCGGTGGCAGGTTCTTCGAACCACCAAGCATACGAGATAGGATCGCAATCTTCGCCGTGTGCTCCAATGTCTCGAGGCGGTCCCACGCCTGCCACACATCCGCGCCGTAAGCGACTGCACCGTGATTTGCCATCAACAATGCGTTGTGATGTTTCACGAACGGCTGCATCGAGTGGGTTAATTCTTCCGTCGATGGAGTTCCGTACGCAGTCAACGGCACACAGCCGAGCGTCAAGATCACTTCGGAAAGTATCGGCTGGTCGATCGCGAGACCAGCAACGGCGAACGCCGTTCCGTGCGGCGGATGCGCGTGGCAAACGGCATTCACATCCGGACGCTCACGATAGATCAAAATGTGCATCGCGAGCTCGCTCGACGCTTTCCGCTCGTTGAGCGCCCTGCCTTCAAGATCGGTGATCGCGATCAGATCTTCAGTCATGCGGCCTTTGCACGTCATCGTCGGCGTCGCAAGGATGCGACCGTCGTCGAGACGCACGCTCACGTTGCCGTCAGACGAAACGACATAGCTGCGCTCGTACATCAGGTGACAAACCCGGATCAGATCGCGCTTGATTGTCTGCTCATCCATGAACTGTCGCCTTTGCGCCTTTGCGTCTGGTCGTGAGACTTTCTTCGTCACGTGCGCGGCTGCGTGGGTGGGTAACCGAGGCGCCCGAAGGTTGCGATAGAAAATACGACAACGACTCCAATGACGTCGTCAGATCAACTGTCTTGACTTTCACTCCGCGTCGCGACGTCAACGAGGCGGGCGCGAAGTTCAGCACCGCTTTGATGCCCACCGACGTGATCTGGTTGAGAACTCTCTGCGCCGCTTTCGCGGGAACAGCAATTACCATCACGTCGATCGCTTCCTCACGAATCACGTCCGGGATCTCGTCAACATTGTGTACGAGGATCTTCGCGTCACCAATCCGGCGACCGATCTTCTGTCGATCGTTATCAAAGAGCGCGACGACCGTGAAGTTTGACTTGCCGAATCCGTTGTAGTTCGCGAGCGCCGTGCCCAACCGGCCCGCGCCGATGATGCCGACGCGATGCGGTCTGTCGAGACCGAGTATCTTCGTGATGTACTCACGGAGATCATCCACGTAGTAGCCGACGCCGCGCACGCCAAACTCGCCGAAGTAACCCAGGTCTTTTCTGATCTGCGCGGAGTTGAGATTGAACTGCTCGGCCAGCGCCTGTGACGAGATGGTTTTGATTCCGGCGGCATGAAGGGCATTGAGGCAACGCAGGTAAACACTCAAACGGCTGGTGGTTAATTCTGATATTTTCTCGGACTTCATGCGCGCAATCAGTATAGCGCTAATAGGTCTTACAGGTCATATACGTCCTTCGGTTTCTGTTACAATCCCGCCCGCAATGATCGCGCATCTCAGCGGCACACTGCTTTCCAAAGAACCAAATCAGGTGATCGTCGATGTAGGCGGCGTCGGCTATGATGTGACGATTCCACTCTCGACGTTTTACGACCTCGACGATCAGAAGTCAGACGTTCAGCTTCTCATCTACACCCATGTAAAAGAAGATGCTTTGCAGCTTTACGGATTCAAGACCCCCAGCGAGCGGAAACTGTTCGTCCATTTCATTTCAGTTAGCGGCGTTGGTCCGAAATTAGGTATCGCGCTTCTTTCTCACATGAAAACTGATGAGCTGATCGAGTCGATCAAGTCAAATAATTTAGCCCGGTTGACGCAAATTCCCGGAGTCGGAAGAAAGACGGCTGAAAGACTCGTTGTGGATCTTCGCGACAAGATGATTCAACTGTCGCAGACGCAGGTTGCGGAGGAAACAGGAACCAGACCTGAAACAACCTACGCTTCATCCGAAGACGCTGTTCGCGCCGACGCGCTTTCGGCGCTGTTAAATCTAGGCTATCAACGATCGGCAGCAGAAAAAGCGATCGACGCCGCACTCGGTGAAGGCGGCGACGTCACAGTCGAGTCGATCCTGAGACGCACTCTGAAGAAACTGGCAAGGGTTTGAAAACAACATGCCTCCTGAGTCAATATCAGCGCGCGTGAAAGA
>DAIOGT010000046.1:0-28086 GCA_036745095.1 Pyrinomonadaceae bacterium | reverse complement strand
GGAACTATCAACAGTTCCGATCGCAAGTCGACTTTCTCAACAACGTCGACCCGGCCTTCCCTGGTTTCCCGAACTTCGGCAGCCAGGATTCAAACCGTTTCTCAAACGCCACCGGATGGCGCTGGACCATCTCGCAGAACCTCGTCAACGAAGCTCGCTTCGGACTGACCGGCGGAAGTACGTTGTTCTTTCCACAGGTTAACTCCTCTCAGTTCGGTAATCAGGGTGGCGTGTCACTCGGAATCAATGCGGCGGGCATTTCGACCGCAACCGTTGTGACGGCTCCTTCACGTCGCAACTCGCCGGTCAAGCAGTTCACCGATACGTTGAATTGGATCAAGGGCAATCACTCGTTCCAATTTGGAACCACGGTGACGAGAGTTAATTACTGGGCCCAGAACCAGACGGTTGTTCCGACCGTTGGTTTTGGTATCAGCAGCACTCTCGCCGGTGACAGCGCAGCCTTTGCAGCGTTTTCATCGTTGCAGCCGACCGTAAGTCAGCAAGGGGCGGCAGCCGCTCTTTACTCAACGCTGGTGGGTCGCATCAGCGCGATCACTGCCAACGCTCGTTTGAATGAAGAGACTGGTAAGTACGAGTATCTCGGCCCACTTATCACGCGTGCACAATTAACAGAGTATGGTTTCTTCGGTCAGGACACGTGGCGCTTTCGTCCGAACCTGACACTTACCGGCGGTCTCCGTTGGGAAGTGCAGGGACCATTCACTCCACTCAACGACAGTCTCTCGCGCATCGAGAATTTCGCCAGCATCTATGGCGAATCGGGTGAGGGCAATCTTTTCCAACCGGGTACATTAACCGGCTCGCCCACGAGGTTCGTGCAGTTTTCACAGGGCGAGAAGACGTTCAAGACCGAGTACGGCAATTTCGCTCCGAGCGTGGGTATAACGTGGAGCCCCAACACCGGCAGCAGCGGGTTTATGCACAGGCTGTTCGGAAACTCGGGCCAGACCGTTCTTCGCGGCGGCTTCTCGGTAGCGTTTGTCCGTGAAGGTACGAGCGCGTTTACCAGCCTGTTCAACTCCAATCCAGGTGGAACAATTACCGCGAACCAGAGCATCACTGGGACCCCGTTCCCGCTCAGTTTCGGAAATCTGCTCCGTAACGGAGTGCCGGCGCGTCCGGCATTCGCGAGCGAACCCAACTATCCGAGCGTAGGCTCCATCACCGATCCGGCAAACACGTTTTCACCAGAGATGAAGACGGGATTTGTTAGATCATGGACGTTCAGCGTACAGCGCGAGCTCACTTCTAATATGGTGATCGAAGCGCGGTATGTTGGTAATCGTGGTCATGACCTCTGGCGTCAATACAACCTGAACGAGATCAACGTATTCGAGAACGGTTTCCTGAACGAATTCAATCTCGCGCAGCGAAACATGGCCGCGAACACGGCTGCGGGTCGCTTCGGTTGTGCTGTGAACCAGAACCCATGTGCGGCGGGCAACCGTATCCCGACCTTCGCATACTTTGGACCGGGCAGCGGAACTTCGCCGTTGCCGAACATTCTCGGCTACTTCAGGGGTCTTGCGGTTAACAATCCGGCCAACGCCGCGAATGCCTCGAACTACAATCCGTTCGCGGGCACTGTAGTAGCGGGCTCGCCGGCTACCGCGTTCGGTTCGTTGTTCGCAAACGCCACCTTTACGTCAACGCTGAACCCGTTGAATTCGAGCGCACTAGGGTTTGCAGGTGTGATTGCGGGAACGGCCAACGAGAGTTTGTTCAATCCAAATCGGATTGCCGCCGGTATCCCCATCAACTTCTTCCTCGCTAATCCGGGCAAACGCGGCGGGGCGTTCCTGTTTACGAACGAGGGTGAGACCACTTACGACGGTGTGACAATCGAGTTTCGCCGTCGCTTCGCAAAAGGTTTGTTGGTGCAATCGAGCTATACATTTTCGAAAGCACTCTCGAACATGTACGCGAGCAACGCTGACCTCTTCGATCAGCCCGCCACGCTTCGTCCAGAGTTGGACAATCGTCGTGGTGTAACACCCTTCGACATCACCCAGGCGTTCAAGACCAACTTCATTTATGAGCTGCCTATCGGACGTGGACAATCGTTCCTTAGCGGCGCTAATGGTTGGCAAGAGAAGCTTTTGGGTGGCTGGGGCTTCAACGGCAACATTCGTATCCAGAGCGGTTCACCCTTCTCGTTGGGTAACGTGCAACTGGTGGGAATGACTGCCAAGGATCTTCAGGAAGCAATTGGTATTTATCGCAATCAGACTGATGCCGACGGTGTAAACCGTGGTAACGTTTGGGTGTTGCCATTGGATATCCGCCAGAACACCTTCAAAGCGTTTAATACGGCATTTGCGTCCGGAGTTCCTATTTACACTCAGGGAGCACCGGAAGGCCGTTACATCGCACCCGCCGGTCTCGGCTGCAATCAGGGATTTGCAGGCCAGTGCGGGTTTAACAACCTCGTTCTCAAAGGACCAGCGTTCTTCCGATCTGACCTGAGCCTTGTTAAGAGAATCAGGTTCTCGGAAAACACGAACCTCGAGTTGCGCGGCGAGATGTTGAATGCATTCAACAACATCAACTTCCTCGTCGGTAACGCGAATAACGACGTCAACGCGTTGGGAGGTTTTGGCGCGGCGACCTTCGGTCGTTTCACCAACGCCTATCAGGACATCTCGACCACCAACGATCCAGGTGGCCGTTTGGTCCAGTTAGTGGTCCGATTCAACTTCTAGCATTGATGAAGTTGCGATCGTTTGACGATGAGGAGAGCGGGCGGCGGCTCTCCTCATTTAGGTTTGAAAGTCGCGAGCCCCCGGGCTTTATGCTTAGCCTGCTTCGCAGGCGCCGCAATAATTCCAAAACATTCTGAGAGGTGTTCAAATGAGGAGAGTGCTGTTTACGACTTTTGTGGTTGTCCTCTGTGCGATTTCTGTATTTGCTCAAAAATCAAAACCCTGGACCGAGTTAACTGAAAAAGAAGCGGCCAAGATCCTGAACGATTCTCCGTGGGGCCAAACCCAAACGGAGGGCGAAGATGCTCGACCCGAACCGAGCAGCGCCATCACGCAAGTGGCTGCGCCGGGAGCGGCTAACAGGCAAATTTCACGAGAAGGCGAAGCTCCGGACACTCGCCCCGCAAAAGTGGTCAAATACCGGATGCGGTTTCTTTCGGCTAAACCCGTGCGGGCTGCGTTTGCACGTTACGTGATGTTGAAGAAACCAGACGCCGACGAAAACCTTTCGACGCAATTGCAAGGTTTTGTCGATCGCGACTTTGCTGATTACATTGTCGTCGCGGTAGCGGCAGAAGCTACCGATCCTCGCCTTGTTGGTCCAACTATGCAGTTTCTGACCACTGCGACGGCTGATGTGTTGAAAGAGAAAGTTTATCTCGAGCGGAAAGATGGAAAGCGATTGCCGCTTGCTGACTATCGTCCTCCCGGTCCCGACGGCATGGGAGCTAAATTCGTTTTCATGAGGACGCTCGAAGGCCAGCCGTTTCTGACTCCGGAAAGTGACAACGTGCGATTCTTCGCCCAGCTCAATGAAAAAATGAAACTCAACGTCAGGTACAAAGTGTCAGAAATGATGTACGACGGAAAACTGGAGTATTAATTTGAATTTTATTCCCGGGAGTATTAGCATCAACGGTGAATCGCCCAGCATCATCACCTCATGAATAGAAAGGCCCAGCAAATGACTAAACGACTCCCGGTTCTTCTGATGTTCTTGGTGCTCGCGGTGGTCGCCGTTGACACCGTGATCGGGCAGAAGCAGGCGAAATCGTGGAAGGAATGGTCGAGAAAAGACGCGGAGAAAATTCTGAACGATTCGCCATGGTCGCATTTCCAGGTAGACACTGACACCTCGGAAATGTTCTTTCAACCGACCACTGACTCGCGCACGTCGGGTGGCCGAGCCCCGAATGCAAACTCACGACTCGAGCAGGGCGCAACCAACCAGGAAACGAAGATCCAGTTCGGGATCCGGTTCTTTTCAGCGCGACCGGTGCGCCAGGCGTTTATGCGCATCATCCAGTTGCAAAAGAAAGATCTTGAGCCTGACGTGATCGCGCGCATGAACAGCTTCGCAGAATTGCCGGCCAGTGACTCGATAATCATAGCGGTCACAATCGAAGGGACGGACAAACGTTCACTCGGAAAGGTGATGCAGGTCATCGACAGTGCCGTGACCGGAACACTGAAGAACACTACTTACCTCGAGCGCAACGATGGGAAGCGCCTGTTTCTGGAGGAGTATGTGCCGCCTGGTAAGGATGGCTTCGGCGCCCGATTCATCTTTCCGCGCATCGTTGATGAGCGACCCTTCCTCACGACAGATTTCCACGACGTTCGTTTCGTCTCGGAATTCGGCTCAGCCGTGAAGCTCAACATGCGGTTTAAGGTCTCTGACATGTTGGTCGACGGCAAGCTGGAATATTGAAAGGAGCGCTCGGCGGCCTAATTCAAATCCGCCCACCTTATTCATAATTTCATATCAATTTCCAAATTTTCGGGAAACGCCGATCCCTCACTACTACAAATTCCTAAGGATTTGAACGTCCGGGCCTCAGGATTACAGGCATGTCTCTTGCTGCATTAAAAAGCTGGACTCTCGTCGGAAAATTCTAACAACTTAGGCTGTCAGCGATTTTTAATTCGATTCCATTGCTCCTCGACCCAGGGCGGTAATGCAGAATCGGCGAACCATCACCCGTTCACTGTCCTGCTGTTCTGGTTAGTTCCAACTAGGCCCAGTGTTCAATTCCGACACCGTTCCCGCGGTTTCAACTTGCAAGTCAGATCCCATCGTAGGAGGAAACATGACAAAGTTTACGAAAATGTTCTTCGTCGCCCTAGCCATACTTGTGCTGCAGGTTCCTGGGCATGCACAACAGACGACGGGCGCGCTGTCAGGAACGATTACTGATCCTAGTAATGCTGTTGTGGCGGGTGCGACTGTAACCGTCACGAGCGTTGCGACTGGTGCGGAACGTAGCGCCATTACAAATACTGCCGGAGTATTTGATTTCCAAACCTTAGTGCCCGGCGTCTACACCGTTGCGGTTGAGGCCTCCGGCTTCAAGAAAGCCGTCGTACGCGAGGTGACTGTCTCCGTAGCATCTACTTCTCACGTGAACGTACCGTTAGAAATCGGCCTCGCGAATGAAACGGTCACGGTCACCACTGCTCAAGAAGTCATCAACAGTACGAGTCCAAGCCTCACGAACGTAATCAATACCAGACAGGTCGTGGATCTTCCGCTTGGTGGTCGCAACCCTGTCGAGCTTGCCGCATTGCAAGCTGGCATCGCCGTGGTCGGAAACGCCACGCGCGGCGCGTCGGTAGCCGGCCTGCGACAAACTGCCGTCAACCTTACCCAGGATGGCATCAACGCGATGGACAACTTCGTCAAAACAAGTTCCTTCTTCGCGATTACCACTCCATCACTCAACTCCACTGCTGAATTCAGTATTACGACCGGCACGGTTGGCGCCGATGCCGGACGTGGCGCCGCCCAGGTGAATCTCGTCACCAAGGGAGGCTCTAACGATTTTCACGGTAACGGATTCCTTCAGCTGATCAATGAAAGCTACAACGCCAACACATTCTTCAATAACTTCAACCGCACTCCAAAACCAATCCTGCGCCAGCACTTTTATGGTTTTGACATTGGCGGACCTGTTTACTTCCCGCAGTTTGGCGAAGGTGGCCCGACACATTGGAGCGGAAAAGACAAGGCGTTCTTTTTCTTCTCATATGAAGCATTTCGACAGAATCAAGGCAGGGCCAATAATCGCAACGGTGTCCTAACCGAGCAAGCGAGGAACGGGATTTTCCGATACGTCGGGACAAACGGCGCGCTTCAGACCGTCAATCTTCTCTCGATCGGCAACGTTAAGACCCTAAACCCGGTCATGACGGCGCACCTCGCGCAGATACCACTTCCCAATAATTTCAACTGCTCAAACAGCGACGGCTTCAACATCGGCTGCTACACGTTCAATGTCTCAGAGACTAACAGTAACGACAAATACGTCGCTCGGTATGATCACCAGCTGGTTGAAAACACCCGCCTGGGTTCTCATAAGATCGAGTTTGTCTATAGCCGGGTCATCACTAGCACGATGCCGGACGTTTTCACAAACAGTCTCGATGCCCCTTTCCCGGGTGGCGTTAATGGGTTTCAGGCGTCAACGAGAAATCTGATTACGCCGGCGCTCGTATCGACATTCGGAAGTAACTGGACCAACATCGTCCGCTATGGCCGGCAATGGGCTCCGGTAGATTTCAACCGCGAGTCGCAACCGACAGCCCCCTTTATCTCGCTGCCGGGAGTGCTTATTAATTTTGACAACCTGTTTATGCCCCAGCCGCGAAACACGATCGTAAACCAGGTGACCGATACGCTCTCGTGGGTTAAGGGCAATCACAGCTGGAAGTTTGGTGCTGATTGGCAGAATGTGTTGGGCATCAGCCGCAACGACGCGGGGATCAACCAGACGATCCAGTTGGGAACGAATGCAGCAAACGGCACAGGCTTCACACTCGCCAACCTGCCATTCGCCTCGAACGCGAATCTGACCGCTGCAACCACCACCTACGGTGCGATCGTCGGCAATTTAGGCTCCTCATCCCAGACCTTCAACGTTACCAGTCCAACGTCTGGTTTCGTGTCGGGGGCCACGCGATTACGACTCGTGCAGGGCAAGGACCTGGCGCTTTTCGCCGCCGACCAATGGCGCATGAGAAGTAACCTTACCCTCTCCTATGGCGTCCGCTGGGACTACATGGGTGTTCCGACCGTTCCGAATGGATTGGCGATCCAACCCGAGTTCGAGGATCTTTACGGCATCTCGGGATTCGGCAATCTCTTCAATCCGACGGCAACTCCCGGCAGCCAAACACAAGGCGTCGCAACTTTGCGATTTGTGAGCGGCGATACGGGCATCGGCCTTTACAAGAACGATTGGAATAACTTCGCACCATCGATCGGTGTTGCGTATTCGCCATCGTTTGATTCGGGTCTGCTTCACAAGCTGTTTGGCGATACGGGCACGAGCTCGATTCGCGGCGGCTACTCAATTACGTACCTGCATGACGGTATTACAACGTTCACGAACCTTTTGGGAGTGGGAACCACAAACCCGGGACTCATCGCGACCGCTAACCTGTCGCCGCTGAGCCAAACCACTCCACCCAGCTCAAATCTTCGGGGTGTATTAAGTGGCGGGGGCGTGCCCTTGATAACGCCGACGTTCAAGATTCCCATTACTGACCGAGAGAATTTCCTGCTCAATTCCGCCAATGGTCTCTGGACCGCGGATCCAAATCTCCGAAGTGCTTACGTACATCAGTTCAGCTTTGGCATTGAGCGCGAGATATTCAAAGACACAGCCCTTGAAATACGGTACCAGGGCAACATGTCGCCGAACAATTGGCGAGCTCAGGACATTAACGAAGTCAACATTTTCGAAAATGGTTTCCTGAACGAGTTCCTCAATGCGCAAAAGAACCTGGCCGCGCGCGGAGGCACGAGCTTTGCGCCGGGCTGCGCCACCTGTGTGCCATTGCCGCTTTTCGATAGGTTCTTTGGGCTTACAACGGGTGGAACACCGGTTGCAGCTACCAGCGGATATTCGAGCAGCACCTTCATCACCAACCTCAACCGGAATGACGTCGGCCTGTTGGCGAGTACACTCGCTTTCAACCAGGCTTACAGGACTAACCGCGAAAGCGTTCAAGTTGGACTGCCGGCGAACTTCTTCGTCGCAAATCCAAATGCTACCTTCGCACGGTACCTGACAAACGACGCCATTTCCAATTACAACGCCTTACAGATCGAGGTCCGTCGCCGGTTCTCAAATGGACTGCAGTTTCAGGCGGACTACACCTTTAGCAAGGCGTTGGGCGACGCGGTTGATGCTCAGGGAAATAACCAGAGCGATCTGGTTAACCGGCTCACGTTGCGTGACCCAGACTTGGATTATCGCCGCTCGACGGAGGACCAGACACACCGGTTCGTCGCCAACGGCATTTACGAACTTCCATTCGGAAACGGGAAGCGCTTTTTGAATAGTTCAAATTGGGCACTCAGCAGGCTCGCTGGAGGCTGGACTGTTGGTGCGATCGTTGTCTGGTCGAGCAGTCCTCCGTTCTACATCTCCTCGGGCCGTTCGACGTTCACTTCTTCCAATGCTAACAATGGCGCGCAACTGGTCGGTATATCGTTCGACGATTTCAAAAACAATGTGGGGCTGTTCAAGACTCCGTCAGGTGTTTTCTTTATCAATCCTGACCTGCTCGACATCACTTTGAATTCAGCCGGCAAAGTTGCGACTTCAAGATTGAAGCCAGGATTGATGACGGCTCCAGCGCCGGGTACGCGCGGCAATTTCCCGGTCAACAGCATCAACGGTCCGAATTACTTCAACTTCGACTTGAGTTTGACGAAGAGGATTCCGATTGCGGAACGAGTGAGGTTTGAGTTTAAGATTACGGCTATCAACGTCCTAAACCATCCTAACTTCGTTTTCGGCAATCAGAATTTCGATTCGACTGCCTTTGGTCTGATTACGACTCAGCGTGGAACAGCGCGTAACGTGAACTTCATCGCGCAGTTAAGCTTCTAGTTCCCGACGAGGCCATTACTGCTGGATCCGGCCACGGTTGGATCCGTTTTCGAGGGGCGTTGTCGGACTACGGCAACGCCCTTTGTTATGCTTTAACACGCACCGATTGAGACCAGGATGGATACTATGTGGCAGAGAAGGTTGCTGGGATTTTTCGCCGTCGTCGCCTTTGCGCTTTGCTTTGTTACTCCCGCCAGGGCTCAGGTCTTCCTTCCGCCAGGCGCTACCGACACAGGCCTCGGTGGAGGGAACGCAATCGCAGGAATGATTCTTCTACCAAGCGGCCAGCGTTTGCAGCGACGTGTCACCATTCGTCTGCAAACAATGACGAAGGGCGACCGCGTTACAACCTCGGACGAGTACGGCAAGTTTGCATTTCGAGGGCTTGTAAACGGCGAATACACAGTCATCATCGACAAGGAAAAGGAGTTCGAGCCTTTTCGCCAACTCGTCGAGATCAGGCAATTCCGCGGTACTGCTCCACAACTCTACAACTTGAATATTCGGCTGACGTTAAAGGAAGAACCTAAGTCGAAACCTGGAGTGCTAGTAGTGGAGCTTGCGAATGTCCCCGAGCGTGCACTCGCTCATTACAACAATGCCGCCGAAGAAGCTAAGAAGAATAATCATGCAGCGGCAGTGGAGGAGCTGAAGCTCGCGATCAAAGAGTATCCGTCGTTCGTGAACGCGTTTAATGAGCTGGGAGTGCAGTACCTCAAACTGAAACAACTCCAGAATGCTGATGAGGCATTTCAGGCAGCACTTAAGATCGAGCCGGATGCATTTGCCGCCCTCATAAACCGCGGCATCACTAACTTCATGATGGAACGCTACGGTGAGGCGGTACCGATTCTTCGTAAGGCTCTGAAGAAAAACGATCAGTCTGCCGTCGGTCATTACTTCCTCGGCCAGTCTCTTGCAAACCTTGGTTTATTTGACGATGCCGAAAAGGAGCTTCTAAGGTCATTGACACTGGGCAAGGAAGAAATGAAAGAAGCACATCGAATGCTTGCGATCATTTACAGCTCCCGCGACAAGAAAAAGGAGGCGGCGGACCAGTTAGAAACCTACCTCAGATTAGCCCCAAATGTGCCGGACGCCGATAAGCTAAGGGAGAAGATCCGCCAGTTAAGAGAATCGAATCAATGACGGTTAAGTGGTACTGAACCCTGGCTGGGTTAGTATACTGCTTCATTGATGACGACCCTGTCACCAACCCAACTTCCACTCGCACCGCTCGGCGCAGGTGATCTAATCGATCGCGCAGTCAGACTTTATCGTCGTCATCTTTTTGTCTTGATTAGGACTGCGGCGCCGCCCATCATTATCGTCGCTGCCGGATGGGTGCTGTTTTCCATCAGCATCCGGCAAGTTTTTCGCACCTTCGATACGAGCGAACTCTTTCTAAACGTCCTTCTGTTAATAGCCGCAGTCGTCATCATGCTGGCCGGATATCTTTTCATTCTGGTCGTCATGGGTGGCGCCACGCGCACGCTCGTTGCGCACTTGCTACGCAACGATCCAGTCACGGCGCGGGCCACTTACACTGCAGTTCGCGCGCGATTTGGAGGGCTGGTTGGCGCTTCCTTCATCATGCTGTTTTGGATTGTCGGCGCCTTCTTTGCGGCCAGTTGGGGGGCGCAAATGGTCGGGGGCCTGACTTTTTTCGCTGCCGGGGCTTTAGCCCTTGTCGCGCCTGCCTGGCTGGCGGCAATCGTCGGTGTTATCGGTGTTCTAGTCGGAACAGCGGCGTCGCTCTGGCTCTTTTTCCTGATCGTTGGACGAGTGGTCTATGTTCCCCAGGTGATGTTGGTGGAAGGCAAAGGTGTGTTTGCAGCGGTGGGCCGTAGCTTCTCGCTTGCGCGCGGCAATGTTCGGCGGCTGATGGCGATGACACTCTTTACGACCTTCGGCATCGTTTCAGCGATGATCCTGCTAATGCTGATTATCACTTTCGTCGGCACAGCGACTGGAATCAACGTGAGAGATTCCACGGAATGGCCGGTATGGTACGCGGTCCTTTTCAGTATTCTTGGACCATTGAGCTCGATCCTGCTAACGCCGGTATGGATGCTTGGTCTTTCGCTACTTTACGTTGACGAGCGCGTGCGGCATGAAGGTTACGATATCGAGCTGATGGCGGCGCGTCAGCTTGGTGAGTTTCCCGACATCAACGTTACTTCACCTTTGGGGACGGCACTTCACTCGATAAAACCGAAACAGCCGCCCCCGCCGATGCCCAGATCGACAGGCAGCGTGCTGAATATCAGATAATCTGCTTAATGTCTGAGTCTTCAACAAAACGTTATCTCGCTGCGGGTTTTAGCGTGCTGTTTGTTTTCGTGCTTCTGTCACCAACCACGGTCTCTGCAATTCCGATCACGCAGTACCAGCAAAATCTCAAGCGTGCAATTTCGAGCCTGGAAACGTTGGAAGAGAATTCCGATGATGAACGGCTGGATGACGTTCGATTTGCAGATGTAGCCACGACTGTTCGCATAGCGCTGCCGGAACATCAGAACATCGAGTTTCAGGGAGAGGTTTTCAACATCAATAATTCGTGGCTGCATACGAACCTCCACGCGCTGAAGCAGGATGCTGACTGGCCCGAAAAGTTGGCGCAAATAATCTCGCGTCTTCGCGCAATTGAGACCAGCGTCGCGGAACGTCAAAACCTCGCTGTCAACACAGCAGAAAGCAAAGAACAAGCGAAAACTCGATTGGAAAGTATCCTTGCACGACCGGAATACGCGACCGGCCCACAAGGGTCAAACGCACTGGCCCGACTGCTTCAGGACCTTGCGTTATGGCTGGCGAAACTTATGCCGAAGCGTCGTGTTGTCGAACCCGGCCGGCTCGACCTAATCACCTTGATTGCACAAATCGTCGTCATCGCACTCGCTGCCGTCGTCATCGGCTACGTCTTAAAAGTCCTCTTCGTGTGGTTTTCGGGACGCTCACGAAAACCTCACACACGCAAGAAACGTGAGGCGCGAATCGTTTTAGGTGAACGACTCGATCCCGACGCAACCGCGACCGATTTGCTTTCCGAAGCTGAAGCACTTGCCCGCCAGGGGGATTTGCGCGCAGCCATCCGCAAAGGTTACATCGCATTGCTAGTCGAGCTGGGCGACCGCAAATTGATCAGCCTCGCGCATCACAAAACCAATCGCGATTATCTGAACTCACTGCGCAGTGCGCCGCAACTACATTCGCAAATGCGCGGCCTCACGGACAGCTTCGAACGTCACTGGTATGGTTTTGCCAACGTCACTCCAACTGACTGGCAGGACTTTCGCGCCGGTTACGTCGCAGCGTTGCAGACTGAAGCAAAATAACGATGCGACAGCGACTCACCATTATCCTAACTGTCGTCGTCATCATCGGATTACTGATGCTGGTGAATAGCGTTAGTTATGTAAAACAGGACAAAGATCAGGACCTTGAGGTTGCTCCGAACCGTTCCACCTATCACTCCGGACCGACTGGCGTGCGCGCGCTGTACGACTTGCTGAACGAGTCAGGCTACAAGGTCGTTCGCTGGAAAGAAACACCGCAAAAGCTTCTGACCGATTCGGGCACACTCGTGAAAACCTTTGTGGTTGTGGGCCAAGTTCAGGTCCCGTTTTCTGATGCACAAACAACGGCGTTAACGAAGTGGGTTGAACAAGGAGGTCGCTATGTCGTCATCGACCGGCACCCTCAGGCTGAACCTAACAAAACTCCGACCAGTTGGAACATACAGTCAAAAGAGCTCGCTTTACCGACATTTGATGTCAATCCTGCTGATGCCAAACAAATGACGGATGAAGTAGTTGCACTTCAACCAGTGCAGCCGACAGTTCTCACGCAGAACATTCAATCAGTGTTGCCGTCTCGGTTTGCCTCACGAATGACTATCGAGCCACCTCCTAAAGTCCGTTTGCAAAACGACGATGCAACAGAATATGACGAAGACGCAGCTTCACCCGCACAATCAACGTCATACTCCCACGCGCCCGTTGTCCACATCGCGGATGATAAAGGTGCATTGTTAATCGACTACTCGTACGGGTTGGGGAAAGTCGTGATCCTCAGCGATCCCTACATGGTTTCAAACGGCGGCATCAAGCTTAACGATAATCTTCAACTCGCGCTCAACCTCATCACTGCCGAAGATGGACTGATCGCTTTCGATGAGTATCACCAGGGCAAGGGACTCACGCAAAACAGCCTCGCGGCCTACTTTTCCGGCACGCCCGTGCTTTTAATCGCCGCGCAAATCGGTTTGCTGGTGCTGCTGGTCTTATGGACCAAGGGACGGCGGTTCGGAAGGCCGCTGCCGTTGCCACAAGTTGATCGACGTTCGAGTCTGGAGTTTGTTGCGTCGATGGCCGAGCTACAGCAACGTGCGCGTGCTTTCGATCTGGCAATCGAAAATATCTACACGCGCACGCGCCGTGTTCTCGCGCGCTATGCGGCCGTGGATTACAACAGTTCGCGTTCGGAGATTGCATCGCGAGTCGCCTCGCGCAGCACGATCGACGCACATAGATTGGAAACGTTGATGCGCGAGTGTGAAGACGTAATTAACGGCACGCCCTGCAACTGGCGACAGTCGATCGATCTGGTGCGACGCTTGCGCGAAGTTGAAAGAGATCTAGGCCTGCGCATGCGTTCGCGCGAATTACGACAAGCAGCAGAAAACATCTGATTTTTTGTGTTATAACTGACAGCCAATGCCTGAGACCGTCGCCTCCACTGTCGAACACATTCGCACGGAACTCCAAAAGGTAATCGTCGGACAAGACCATGCGATCGAACAGATCCTGATTGCCTTGCTTGCCGAGGGACACGCGCTCATCGAAGGCGTGCCCGGAACGGCGAAAACACTCACCGTAAAAACGCTTTCGCGGATCATCAATGCCAGTTTTAGTCGTATTCAGTTCACACCCGACCTGATGCCTTCGGACATAACCGGGACCAACGTCTTCAACATCGCGAATTCAACTTTCAACCTGCGACGTGGTCCGATATTTACAGACATCCTGCTCGCCGATGAGATCAACCGCACGCCGCCAAAAACGCAGGCAGCGCTGTTGGAAGCAATGGAAGAACGACAAGTGACGATTGATGGTGATGCGTATCCGTTGCCGCCGATCTTTACCGTTCTCGCGACGGAGAATCCCATCGAATACGAAGGAACTTATCCACTACCCGAAGCGCAACTCGATCGTTTCCAGCTCAAGATATTGTTGAGTTATCCAAGCGAAGACCACGAGCGTGAAGTGGTGGCGCGTTGGAACGACGGGTTCAACTCAAAGCGTTTGGATCAGGTCGACATACGGCCGCTTTCCGATCCTGAAGCCATCCTTCATTGCCGCGCGGAAGTTGCGCGCGCGCGCATGGAACCGGGCGTTCAGCGCTACGCTGTCGATCTCGTGCGGCGCACCCGCGCGCATCCGTTCATTCATTACGGAGCGAGCCCGCGTGCGTCAGTCGCGTTGTTGCTTTGTTCGAAGGCACTCGCGGCGATCCGTGAGCGTGAGTTTGTAACGCCGGATGATGTGCGTGACGTTGCACTTCCGGTGCTGCGTCACCGGTTGACATTGCGCGCCGAAGCCGAGCTCGACGGCGTCACATCCGATTCCGTAATCAGCGATATTTTAAAATCTGCGGAAGTCCCGCGATAGATTGTGCGCTTCGTCTTCACGAAACTTTTTTACCTCTTGTTCGCCCTGCCTCTCATCCCGTTGTCGTTATCATGGGATCGGCCTTGGCTGCGCTGGCTCGTACTCCTTTACAACCTCCTGCTCTTCGCGGCAGCGTTCGTTGAGTCGCGCTTCTGTCAACTTCCCAAAGGCTTGATGATCTTGCGAGAGTTTGGCGGTCGTTTCGCAATGGGCGCCGAGACCGAGGTGCGCATCCACATTCAGAACGCGTCCAAACGCCCGGTCTCATTGATGTTAAAGGATGAGTATCCACCGCAGATGGGCCTCAACGGCATGCGGGAAGGCCGCGTTGACGTCGATGCTCAGAGCACGGCCACGCTGATTTACGCAGTCAAGCCGCCGAAGCGCGGCCGCTTTGAGTTTGGTCAAACTGCGCTGCGTTTCCAATCGAAATTCAAGTTGATCTGGTGCCAGACAAAGGTCGTCGAGCCGGTGACAGTCAAGGTTTATCCGAATATGCGGCGCGCTCGTGAAGCGGAGTTGAAAGCACTGGGTGCGCGCTCGGTTGTTTCCTCACATCGCAAAACTTCGTGGCTCGGTGAAGGTCGTGAGTTCGAATCAATGCGCGATTACGTCCGCGGCGACGAGTTGCGTCATATCTCGTGGACCGCAACAGCACGGCGCGGGAAACTCACGACACGGCAGTATCAAATCGAACGCGATCAAACAATCCTGATCGCACTCGATGCTGGTCGCCTGATGACCGCGCGCATCGAACAGGAGACAAAACTCGATTCGGCCGTACACGCAACGCTCGCATTGTTTTCCGCAGCGGCACGCGGGGGCGATAACGCCGGACTAGTCGTGTTTGGACGCAGGATCAAGAGCTACCTGCCGCCGGGTCGCGGCCGCGATCAAATTGAATCAGCACTCGAGGCGCTGCATGCAGTCGAGCCCGAAATGATCGAGCCTTCGTACGCGCACGCGTTTCAATTTATCGCAGCGAACAGCAAGCGACGGTCCCTCGTTGTTTTGTTGACCGATTTAGTGGATGAAGAAGGTTCGAAGGAGCTGCTGAACTCGCTGCACATCCTGCGACCGCGTCACCTGCCGCTCGTGGTAACGATTGCCGATCGTGATTTGAAAGCAGTTGTTCGGGAGATACCGACATCGGTCAAGGATGTGTTTACGCAGTCTGTCGCGGAGGAGATCATTCATCATCGAGAAGCCGCGCTGCGCATGGTTGAGTCGATCGGCGGACTGGCGCTTGACGTCACTGCCGCAGCGCTCGCTCCGGCACTGCTCGAGACTTACTTGCGGGTGAAAGAACGAGGTCTGTTGTAGCCACAAACGGCACAAAAATTAAAAACAAGGAACGCGCTCGAACTTTCTTTCTTTGGCGCTTTTTGCCTTTTCCTCGCTAACTATCTCGTCCAACAAACAGCAGGTACGAATACATCGCCAGTCCTGTGATCGCACCGATGCCGTACTTGACCCGCGGATCGATAGGCACCGGTGAGATGAATCCCTCAATCGTTCCCGCGACGACAAGCAGAATCGCGACACCGATCATCAGTCGCACAGCTTCCATACCGCGCGTCTTGAGCGCATCGGCGCGCGTCATGTCGCCGGGCATGAGCATCGCACTTCCGATCAGCAAGCCGGAGCCGCCCGCGATGAAGATGCACGAGAGCTCAACCACGCCATGGCCCACCATGAACGTCACGAGCTCATTCCCAAAGCCCGCGCCGTAAGTCAGCGCCAGCACTGAAGCGATGTTTGCGCCATTCACCGCGAGGTAAAAGAGGGTGCCAATGCCGCCCGTGGCGCCAAATGCGAACGTGTAGATCGTGACCATGATGTTATTGGTCATGATCAAACTCGCGCCTTCCTGATTCGACTCGTTGAGTCGTTCCCACCAGCGCGTTTTAGTTTCGATGTAGCCTTCGCGAAACTGCGGCGACACGCCTACAAGTTCCGAAAACTCCGGATCGTAACGCGTGCCCACAAAGCCGATGGCAGCAAACACCATGAACACCGCGAACGCGAGGAACGTGTAGCGCCAAGTGCGACGGAACGTTTGTGGCAGTTCGCGCGTGAAGAAGAGTCGTATGCGTTTGCCGCCCTGTGCGTCAGCACGATAAATACGACCGTGCGCGCGAATCACGAGGTTGTTCAGGTAGTTGACCAGACGAGGATCGCGCGACTCGGCCCGTGCGATGGCAAGATCGGAGGCAGTGCGGCGGTAGATGCGACCGAGTTCGCGAACCTCTTCACGTCGCAAACGGCGCAGGGATGCGCTATCAAGCAGCTTGAGCAGATCCTCGAGCCGTTGCCATGCATTTTTGCGTTGCGTGATGAAGCGATCCTGAGGCACCACAAACAAGATACAAGCAGACTGCAAATCGTGTAAATGACTTAATATAGGGCCATGAGTTTCAGCCGCCTCGTGGAATGCGTGCCTAACTTCAGCGAAGGACGACGGCCCGAAAATGTGCAATTGATCGCCGACGCTATCACCGCTGTGAAGCCGGCGTGCGTGCTCGATACCCACATCGATCCCGATCACAATCGCTCAGTCATCACATTTGTGGCGCCGCCGGAGACGGTTGTCGCGGCTGCGGTCAACGCGGTGACGCGAGCGTCAGAGCTCATCGACATGCGCACACATCTAGGCGAGCACCCACGACTCGGTGCGACTGACGTGCTTCCGTTTGTTCCTGTTCGCGGTGTGACGATGGCCGACTGCGTGCATATCGCTCACGAAGCAGGCGCCGTAATCTCGCGCGATCTCTCGATCCCCGTTTACTTTTATGAACGTGCTGCCCTTCGTCCGGACCGTGTGAATCTGGAAGATGTGCGTCGTGGCGCACTCGAACTCCTTCGCGAACAAATCGCCACCAAAGCAGAACGGGCGCCTGATGTTGGTCCTGCAAACGTACACGAATCGGCAGGGGCGATTGCAGTCGGCGCACGGCCTTTTCTGATCGCGTTCAACGTCATTCTTCGCAGCGATGACATCGACGTCGCACGTCAGATCGCGCGCATGATTCGCGCGAGCAACGGCGGGCTTCCCTTCGTTAAAGCCTTAGGCTTTCGGTTACGCACACGTGGGCTGGTCCAGGTCTCGATGAATCTTGTTAATTATGAAGTGACGGGAATGACAACTGTGTACGACGTGATAAGCCGCGAAGCAGATCGTCTACACGTTGAAATCGATAGCACCGAAATCGTCGGCCTCGTCCCTCACGCTGCTCTGGATCCGGCGGCTCCGTTTTTCTCCGAATCCAAAATCCTCGAACACCAGATCCGGAAAATTTGTGGTTAAGAGCCGAGCCTAATGATCACCTGTCGGAGCTTCTCATCACGACTGCCGTTAACAACTCGTGCAAGCGCCTGCGCTTCGTCCTCGCTCAACCCGCGTAATGCTTTGAAACCGATCTTGCGAATCTGAAAACGATCCCAATCACCACTTCGTCGCTCATCGAGCTCGAAGATCATCGGGCTGCGCGCGAGTTTGCGTAGCGTTGCCGCTGAAGTGCGATATCCTTTTCGCGTCCTGATCTTCTCTTCTTCCTTCTCGGCGAGCTGCAAAGCTTCTGGCTCTGTCGGTCGAAAGCCGAGCTTCCGGTAAAACCAGAACGCACCCGATTCAATACCTTCTTCGTTTTCAAAACCAATCTGGTAAGGGTCGAGCGAGAATGCCGTCACGCCGGCGAAGTGATGCATGACGTTGAGCGTGCGGGCATATAGCCACGCCGTTTCACCATCGCGAAACGTGTAATACAAATTGAAGCCGCTTTCCATGCGCTCGAAGAGTGCGAGTCCTTCGAAGTAACCAATCGCAACTCCGTTTTTATAGATCATGGCTGCATGACTGGTGCGCAACGGCAAACGTTTTTCAGGCAGGACGCCGATGAGAAAGATCTCGACGCCACGACCCAGCTCTGCGCGGTAGACGTGTTTCGGATCGCCATGCGTGAAACCATAGAGCTCGCGATAACGAATCGTAGAAGCTTCGCGAGCCATGTCGATCGCGTTCTCGCCCTGGGTTGGCGGTAATTTTTCGAGCGGCGGTGCAGGCTGCGTGAGCTCTTTTCGCAGATCGATCTCTCGACGTTGAATTAAAGGACCCCGGTGATAAAACAACTTCCTCGTTGCCGAGCGCATTCCGGTGCGCGATACGTCGAAGCTCGGTGTCCAACGCACGTAGAGTTGTTGCGAATCGTACAGCTCGGCCCGCTCCTTTTCGGGTTTTGGTAATTTGTCGAATTGCTCGATCAGCCAGGCGAGCTCTGAGCGACCTCCACGCGCCGCAGTTAACCATTCGCGATAAGGGACATTTGCTTCCACAGAAGCGTCCTCTTCGAGGAGTGGGAAGAAGCGCGGCCACGTCGCCGCGAGACGGTTTTCGTCCTCAAACCATTCCCAATCGAGTGAGATTTGTGACGGGTGCCGATCTAGAAGCCGGCGGACGATGAAAAAGCTGAACGTGTCCGTAACGGAAGTTCCAGCGATGCCGGACACTTCCGGATGCTGTAACGGCGCAAGATCGATCCCTTGCTGTTCCAGGAAAGAAACTCTGTTTGCGAAACCGCGGAGCTGCGTTTCAGTAGTGCGCAGCAACGCGGCGTTCTGAGGATATGCAGCGAGGAACAACAGGATCTCGTGATACCGAACGAGGGAATCACTGTCGTTGAGTGCTTTGCGCCCGAGTTGCGCCAGCAGTTGATTCAGTCGGCGCGCACCGGCCGGAGTGAATTCAGTTTTCAGCTCATCGAGTTGGTCCAGAAGGCTTGATGTGTTGTCACGCGGCACGTTCGTTATGCTCGTCGAATAAACCTCGCGGCGATCCAACCGACCAGCACCAGCACTGACAAGATAAGCCAGTTGTAACGGTCGCCGTATGTCACTCCCGGAAAGTGATTGCTGATCATCGTAAAAACGACGGGCACAGCCATGAACGTGTTCTGCTTCGATCGCAACTTCGCCTGCGCGGCAAGCCGTTCGTCGGGCTTACGTCCTTCGTTGAGTGCCGCGATCATTCGCTTTTGCGCGGGCAGAATGTGCATCCAAACATTCGCTGCCATGATCGTGCCGAAGATCGCTCCGAGATGAATGTAAGCAGCACGTCCACTAAAAACGTTCGTCAGAACAATCGACACAACAACGATGAGCACGTAAGCGATCGCGGCGAACAGTTTTTCATGACGGCCCAATGGCGACGCCATCATCACGTCGTATACAGTCCCACAGACAAGAATGATACCGATGCCGAGCGCAACAGCCGTTCCGACACCGAGGTCGCGGACGTCAGGATCGACGAGCGCGCCGCCGCCGAGATAGTAAATCAGGACCAGGAGGCCGAAACCGCTAAGCCACGTGATCCCCGCTTCCCACCGAAACCAGTGCAGTGTGCGTGAAGCGAGATCGGGAGTTTTTCGTCTCTCAACGACGTAGAAGCCGCCGCTATGGACCATCCAAACCTGCGCTGCATTGCCTGTGTTTAGAGCTGCTTTTTCTTCTTCAGTGAGTCGCGCGTCGAGCCACGTGAAATAGTAAGTCGTGCCCACCCACATGATGCCGGCAAAGACGTGTATCCAGCGAAGTAGCAGATTTAGCCATTCACTAAGCGTTGGGTCGAGGATCATAGGGTGGCCGGCGCTTAACTCCCGCGATAAGTGGAATAGCCGTAAGGACTGATCAGTAGTGGAACGTGATAGTGCTGGGAGCCGTCGTCGACGTTAAAAACAACCGTCACCTGCGGGTAGAAACAGCCGATACTGAGCGACGAGAAGTAGGGTTCGGTATCAAAAACCAGCCGGTAAGTGCCATTGGACACGGGCCGATCGACGAGAAAAAATGGCTTCACGCGGCCGTCGGTATCAGTCCACGCATGGCTCAACTCGGTCCAGCTCTCGTCAGTGTTCTGCATTTCGAGCGATACAGCGACGCCACTGGCTGGTGTTCCCCTGGACGTGTCGAGGATATGGGTCGAGATGGTGCTCATGATCGGGATGCAGTTTACCAAAGAACTGACTACGAATTACGCGGAAGACAGTAATTTCTTCAACCGCAACTCGGTAATTTTGCTTTGTTCGGCTGCGGCGATGGGGAGTTCAACATGGGGCGCGTGTTGAAGTCTTTCGCGTAGGGAGGAGAGCATCTCGTCAGAGGTTTTACCGGTGGCGCAAATGATGAAGATGAAGCCGAATTTCTGCTCGTAAGCGCAATTCAGGTCCGCGAGCGAATCGATGGTTGCGTCAGGTGCATTGGCAACGCCGGCCTGTTCCTGACCGGACCACTGCTGCGATTGCGCTGAAACTCTCTCTGCAGCTTTCTGCTCGCCGATCTTTGGATGACTGCGAAATGCTTCGAGCCAGTCGTTTGGTTCGAGTGACCACCAAACCTCATTGGCCCGCGTGATCACGGCTTTCATGCTCTGATACGGACGTGACTTTGCCATCTCCGTCGCCCAGCGATTTGAGCCACAACATTGGAGAAGTTCCTTCGCTGCTTCGTCAGCAGTGAGGGAGTTTAACCATGCGAGGTCGTGCGCGGGTTCCATTTGCGGCTATTCGACAAACGTGCCGTAGACGCGCAATCGGCTCACGCCGCCGTCTGGAAAGATGCTGAAACGAAGATGCGAGACGACGCCGGTGTCCTGCAACTCCTGATCGAAGAAGTGCCGCGTGTGTGCTTGGAGTTTTGTGCGTGCGAGAACGCTGGACCAGGACGTGGATAAATTTGTGAGCTCTTCGCTCGTTGCGTTTGAGAGGTTGCACGCCTCAAGCGTACAGCTCTCGGGGAAGTTGCCTTTGAAGTGTGAGGTGTCCACTTCAAGACGGCGGATCTGGCCGGGGCGCCCGAGCTTGATTATGGCCCAATCGTGACCTGGGCCACGCCGGCGTTTTGTTTCCCAACCGTCGCTCATGTTTACCGCGCGGCCCGGCATGATCAAGTTGTGCCGGTGACCGAAGAACATGTCGCTGCACGAGAGTACGAGGCCACCGTTTTCGACGGCTGCGAGATCGACATAGCCACCAGCGCCTTTTAATTGGTCCCAATCGGGTACGACCTCGCCGTAGACGCGCAGTCGCGCGACGCCACCGTCGGGAAAGATCTTGAAACGAAGATGGGTGACGCGTTCTTCGAACTGGATGGGAAATGGATTTTGAGAATCGCCGCTGAGAGACATTTGCGGGAGCAGTGGCACCCACGCAACGGCGTCGCCCGTTAAGTCTGCTTCAGTAGGCAGGCCGGAGAGTGGGGCGCCGTCGAGTGAGCAATGTTCTGGATAGTTGCCGCGAAAGAAACTGGTATCGACTACTACGCCGCGAACAATTCCTGGCAGGCCCAGACGAATGACGCACCAGTCGAAACCCTGTGTCCGCCGTCGCCGGCTCTCCCATCCATCCATCCACTTTCCGCGGTCGGTGTACTTGTCCTCGATAAAAACCGGTGCGCTCGCCTTGATCAAATTCTCCTTAGGCGCGAAAAAATCATCATTCGCCACGAGGACCGCCCCACCGAGACGCTCCGACGCCAAATCGATCAGTTCAGTGAAATCCATTTTTAGCCACAAAAAGGCACAAAAAGCACAAAATAAAAATTAAACATTAGTGAGTACGAGTTTTCTTATTTGTAGTCGTGGACCACCAAAGTTTATTAACAAACCGTGCTCGAGTCTCGATGCACGAAGATAGCCTAAAACTTGAGCGATGTGTTCGTCGACTATCGCCCCCGCGCCTTTGATCTCACATATCAAGCGAGACTCGACTAACAAATCGGCTCTTAGATAGCCCAACACTGTACCGTCTTCATCAAAAACTCTAATTTCCTGCTGTTGCGCAACGCTAATACCTTGTTTTCGCAGCCTATGCACGAGCGCATTTTCATAAATTTGCTCGCGATGCCCGTGACGCAAAAAGTTATGAATTGCAAAGCTCGTTTCACGAATGACATTACAAAGCGCGAAGATGTTCGTTAAGTGAGGATCGATCATGTGAGGTTCCTTTCCGCTTTAAAGTTTTTTAATGTGCCTTTTGTGCCTTTTTGCGGCTATCTTAACAGCATTTGGCCCAGAGGCGCATCGGTGAAGTGGTTGTGGTCATAGATCTTCCGCCCACGTAGGAACGTCTTCTTCACGACGCCATGCAACAACTCGCCCGCGTATGGTGTGAGCTTGTGGCGGTGGTGGAGGGAGGAGGCGTCGACGGTGAAGGTTTCGTCGGGGTTCCAGATCACGAGGTCTGCGTCACTGCCCACCATGATCGAGCCTTTTGGCGGCGCCAGGGAAACTTGTCGCGCGGGGTTTGCACAGAGCCATCGTGTCACGTCGAGCAACGAGAACCCGCGACGACGCGCCTCGGTCCACACGACCGGCAGCCGGAGCTGCAGCGACGCAATCCCGCCCCAAGCTTTCATGAAATCGCCACTCTCGCGCAACTTCATCTCTCCCGGACACGGCGAGTGATCCGACACAATCAAACCAATCGTCCCGTCTTTCAACCCGTCCCAAAGCTCTTCCCGATTGTCACGCTCTCGAATAGGCGGACAACATTTGAACTCCGTCGCACCTTCAGGCACGTCTTCCGCCGCGAGATGCAGGTAATGTGGACACGTCTCAGCCGTAATTTTGACGCCCGCTGCCTGTGCTTCGCGCAGCAACGGTATCGCTTCCGCTGACGACAAGTGAACGATGTGCACCCTCGTGCCGAACTCACGACTCAAACGGATCATTAACTCAACGGCATCATTCTCCGCAGCTCGCGGCCGTGACTCGAGAAAACTTCGATAGTCACCCGCGCGATCGCCATCAGTTCTAATCGACCCCGGCAACTCCGCATGAACAATCAGTAAAGCGCCAAGCCGCGTAAGCTCCGGCATCGCTTCACGCAGATGCTCCTCAGTCACATGCTCAAACTCATCGACACCCGAGGGCACGAGGAAACATTTAAATCCCACCACGCCGGCTGCAAACATCGGCGCGAGCTCGCCAGTGTTTCCCGGAACCACGCCACCCCAAAAACCCACGTCAACGAAACAATCGTGGCGCGCGGTTTCCAATTTGACTTTGAAGGCGGCGAGCGTCGTCGTCGGAGGAACGGAATTGAGCGGCATGTCGATGACAGTCGTCACACCACCCGCAGCTGCGGCAAGCGTCGCACTGCGAAAACCTTCCCACTCGGTCCGTCCCGGCGCGTTGATGTGAACATGCGTATCGACGAGTCCCGGCATCACGAGTGACTCTTCACCCGCGTCAAGGATCTCGCAACCGGCAACCACGTCATCGTAGTCACCCACAAAAACAATTCGCTCCTCGCCGATGTGTACCGAGCGAGGAGCAATTGTGTCGGGCAGCACCACTCTGCGCCCGCGAATGATTAGATTCGGGCCCGGCATCGCGCCTCAGTTGAACACTGGCGGTGGCGGCGGCGCGTTCGAAAACTCACGTCCATCGGACAGCCCAAACACCTGCTCGTACGCTCTTGCAATCGTGGCGTAGACGATCGGGAAGACGAAAAACACCCCGATGTAGCAGGCGAGCACGCCGGCGATGCTCATCAACGAAGTAAGCAGCATCATGATGAGCAGCCGCCAGAAGTTTGCCATCGCGGCCCTGAAACTCAACTTCACCGCGTCGAAGCCCTGAAGCTTTCGATCGACGATCAGCGGGTAAGCAAACGTAAATCCGACCGAAATTACAATTACGATGACCATCACCACCAGCCAGAAGACGCCAAACATTGCCATTATTCCAATAAACGCCGCCGGGTTTGGATCGTCACCCTGGGCCGCCATCGACACAAAAATACTTATGTAGAAGAGAAAATATGCAGGCAGCACGATGGCAATGATGGGCACGATGTGAAGCAGAGTTGCGATCACGCTCGGCCCGAAGTAGTCGAAGCCCTTGAACAGGGTTCCAAACTCGATCGGCTCACCCCGGCGTACTTTGAAAAACGTAAGGTAGAGGCCACACATCATTGGTCCAAGCAGGATGCCCAGCGGCACGGCGGATCCGATCAAGATCCCCACCAACGTCATACCAACAAACAACCAGTACTGGTTTTTTACAATTTCCCAGCCGCCTTTGATACATTCCACGGGGTCCACTGCGTTTCGCCGAAAGGGGATCTCAGGTGTCATTTTGTTTTTCCTGCAAGACTGAATTTGAAGAACTAGACTGCATAGCGTGGCGAGCTTTTGAGCTATGGCATCGGCCGCGCGACTTCAGGTCCACGCCGCCTGCCAGAGGATCGATCAACGCCCTCGACGCGGTTTACGGGAGTACGCCGCGGCGCGAGGACAGTTGAATAGTTTCCTCCATAAGGGGAACGAAAAAACTGCGAAGTAAACGGAACGAAAGTGTAAGACGTTTGTCCGGGCTGTTGATACCAAAACCCTGAATTTTTGAACCGGTATCGGCGCAAGCGGGCCAGGTGAGTCACCATGGCCACCATTCCGCGACCATTGTACAACTCTCCTTCGCCTCGATGCTGGCTCCAGAAATCAAAATTGTCGGATCGCTTCTTGTCGCAATCAGAAATCGTGCCGCCGTCGATGCGACTGCAACCGCTCACTGAGCGCTCATTAAAGATCACTTTGCCGTCGCGAACGGTGATCGTGTTGCCGCCGTCACGCGCATCGATCCGGTAGTTGCCGTGATCGTTGATCATGGCGGACGTCGATGATCCACCGATCGTGATTTGCGGCGGCTGTTTTCGATCAAACCGGGCGATGTCGAGAATCGCCGAGCCTCGCAACACTTTGAGCGAGATTGAATCGTTCGAGAGTTCGTCAAACAAGACTTCAGATGACTTATCGAGCCTGAAGTGCATGTCAGGAAATAGCGTTAACTCAACCAGACTGTGCGCGCTTGTGCGTAAACTATCACCGACTTCAAGTTGCGAATTCTCAGTTAGCGGTTCCCACTCTTTTGCACTTCCGCGAAATTCAACACCGGCTTCAACGAAGTTCACGGTTCCGGGTCGCGCTGAAATCACGCGCCCGCGCGTGTTGTCCTCCTCGCCGTCGGGAACTTCGACAGCCGTATCAACGTCCTTTCGCCGGGTGGACCACGGCGGCTCTTTTTTAAGCAGCTTGTTTGACTGCACGAGATGTCCGGCACGCTCACGGCTCCACGCATCAAAATCGTCTTCGATTCTTGAATCGATTTCCGACACAGTGACATTTCCGTTTGCAGCGACCGCACGCCGTTTCTTCTTAATGCGGTACCCGTTTAGCACCGCCTCGCCCTCACGCGCGACCACTTCAGTGCGGCCCGCAGTCGCGTTGATTCGGAATACGCCGGGTTGACTTATGAACACTTCAGCATCCGGAGTGATCACGCGAATTAGCTCGGTGGCTTTCTCCATCGGATACCACCAGTTGTTTGAAGACTCGCGCGACAAGATCTCGAGATTGATGGTGCCGTAATTCAATCTCAACCGCATCTTGTCGTACTGCTCACTGAAGATCTGGAATTCAGTTTGGCTGCCGATGCGCACATAGTTTCCGGGCTGTAGCACGAGTTCGGCATACCCGTCGCTGCTGCGGATGAAATCGCCTTCTTCCAGCTTCAAGCCGGATTCGAGCGGATACTTGCCGTGCTCTCTTTGAAAGAGAACCTCACCTTTCACCGCATTGGACCTGATGCCAGTCATAAACCCTTCGAAGCTCTCCTGCGGTTGTTGTCCATTCGCGGTTGCGCCGTTCAGCGCCACCACAACGAGCAGGATGAAACAACCTGTCCAACGCCAAAATGTTGAGGCCCGGGTTACCATGAAGAATTGCTAAGCTCTTAACGTTGCCAGAAAGTCAGCCAGCAGGTTTTTGGCTACCTGTAAACGATAGTCTGCCGTGGAGCGAATGTCATCAATGGGAGAGATTTCTCGCGACAAGGTCGCGCACGCGGTTTTGATTGTTTCGGTGTCGAGACCTCGTCCGCGCAGCGCGTTTTCAGTCTGCACACAACGAACGACGATTGGAGCCACGCTTCCGAGCGCGATTCTGATGTCGCTGATGTGATCCTGCTCCATTTTCGCCAGCGCCGCAAGACACACCTTCGAGATCGCCTGTGCTTTGCGCGTGCCGACCTTTCGATAGTAATGCGTCGCGTCGCGAGTGTTACGCGGCAGACGGATACGCGCCAGCAATTCGTTTGCGCCGATGAGCATCTGTTTGTAGCCCGTGTGAAAGCCCTGATACGGCAGCCAGCGAGACCCGTCGCTTGAAACGAGCTCGATCTCGGCGTCATACGCGAGCAAGGCTGGTGGTGAATCCGCCGCCGGCGATGCGTTAACGATGTTGCCTCCAATCGTGCCGCGATTTTGAATCGCGAGACCACCAGTCTCGCTTGCGGCCTGGCACAACATCGGAAACTCGCTTTGTAAAACCGGATGAGCCTGGATTTCCGTGTATGTCGTAAGCGCGCCGAGAGTGACGTGCGAATCAGTTACTTCGACGCCGCGCAGTTCCTGCAAGCTCCAGATGTTTATGTAATTCAAGTGCGGCAGCCTGCCGCCCTCGAGCAGGACCATCAGATCGGTTCCGCCCGCAAACGGTTTCCAAACACCGGGCTCACGATTGAGCAACGCGAGCGCATCCCTGAGCGACTCCGGCGTTGTGAGCTGGTAACTTGGAATGAAGGCTCTCACTTCTGATACGCGCGCACGACTGATTCGAAAATTTTCATGTAGCCAGTGCAACGGCAGAGGTTTCCTGCGAGGCCGTTGCGAATGTCGGCTTCAGTTGGTTGGGGATTTCGTTGGAGTAGATCAACTGCGGCCAGCACCATTCCCGGCGTGCAGATGCCACATTGCGCGCCACCATGATCGATGAATGCGCGTTGGACCGCGTGCAGCTGATCGTTTTGAGCTACGCCTTCGATCGTCGTTATCTCCGCACCGTTGGCTTGCGCCACCGGAACGAGACAACTGTTCACGATCTGGCCATCAAGAATCACGGTACACGCGCCACACTCGCCTTCACCGCAGCCTTCCTTCGTGCCCGTGAGATGCAACTGTTCACGCAATACGTCGAGCAGCCGAGCCATCGGGAAGACGTCGATCGTGCGCGACTCAGCGTTGATGTTGAAAGTGATAAGCATGTCTACCTAAATGAAGGCTTCCATCAACTTTTCGGGCATCAGCGGAACCCGGTTGAAGCTCACGCCCGTCGCATTCTCGAGCGCATTCAATATGGCCGGCGCCGCGCCGTCCATAGGTAGCTCGCCGATTCCTTTTGCGCCGCCTGGTCCATATGCGTACGGATTCTCTTCAAAATAAACTCTGATAGGTGGAATGTCCGCAGGCGTGGGAATGATGTAGTTAGTCATCTGGTTATTCGCCATGCGACCATCCTTCCACACCACATTCTCAAATAGGGTGAAACCTATCGCCTGTGCAACGCCGCCCTCAATTTGTCCTGCCGCCAGTACCGGATTTAGCACGCGCCCGACTTCCTGCATCGCCAAAAAATCCTCGACACGAGCTTCGTAAGTCAATTCGTCAAACGATACCTCAGCAACGTAAACGGCCCACGCATAAGCACCGTACGCGTCGCCCTGATACTTTTCGTCGTCCCAGTGTACGTTTGGCGGCGGTTGATAAGTCGAGGATGATTTTAACGAACCAAACTTTGCGATGTATTCAGCACATGCGTTCCTGAAATCTGCCTCGTTGTACGCTGGCGATAACAAACCACTGCCGAGGAGTGTCTGCTTCAAACCCAACACTGCCGATTCAACCAGCTTTCCGACAACCATCGAAGTGCGCGAGGCGACAGTTGGACCACTATTCGGTA
>DAIOGT010000045.1:7193-28200 GCA_036745095.1 Pyrinomonadaceae bacterium | reverse complement strand
TGACTCTGGATGAACAGAAGCGAGATCAACCGCTTCGCTTCGGTGAGCTGTTGGTATATCCGAATCTTGGTGAGCGGATCGATCCGGGTACGACGAAACAGTTGGCGTATTTCTTTACTGCGTGGCCGGCAAAAGGAACAACGGAACCGCTGCAAATGAAGCTCGAGATTCTACAGAATCAACGCTCGTTAGGAGCTTCGTCAGGCGATCTCCCCCTCGCCGATCAAAACGGCCAAATAAAGTATGCGGGCTCTTTCGCTATAGATAAGTTTACGCCGGGTGTTTTCGAATTGAAGATATCGGTGAGCGACGGGCGGAACACCACAAGCAGTTCGACTACCTTCACAGTCGGACGATAATCTCATTCGACTGATTTCAGAATTTTTTCTTCTCGATCTGCTGTGCGAGCGTCCGGGCTTCTTTTATTAACTCGCCGCGGGGAGCCAACTGTAGATACGACTGGACGGATCTTGCGGCTTCCTTAAGATCACCACGGTTCATGAAAATACGGGCGAGGTGATAGTGTGCGGCGACACAGTCGTCGCCTCCTGTAATCAGGGCCCGCGTCAACTCAGCTTCTGCAGTTTCAATATCTCCTAATTCCAGTTTTGCAATTCCAATCCACAGACGTGCGACGGGCCTCGTGCTATCGATGGATACCGCTTCATTCAGAAGCGAAAGTGCGCCCGTGTAATCATGACGTTCAAACTGGACCAGGCCCATATTAAATTTGGCGTTGAAGTTCTTCGGATCGTTTTTAAGTACGATTTGAAAATGCTTTTCCGCCTCATCAATGCGCTTGAGTTTCAAAAACTGTGCCCCAAGATCGTTTCGTGCCGCGAGGTATTCCGGATAAATCGAGAGCGCATCCTGGAAGTGAGTTGATGCTTTTTGAAAGTCACCTTTGCTGACAAATTTGACTCCCAGCTCATATTGTTTTTTAGCTGCGGAAGGTACGTTTTGTCGTAGTTCAGCGGCAGATACAACTTTTCCGCGCCGGTTGATCGAAGGGTCATTCTTCTCCTTCAACTCGAGGTTCAAATCCACCATCAAACCACGACCCAGCTCCACCCTGCGCACCGCCGTTTCAAAGTTGCTTTTCGGAATTTCGGCTTCGACGAAATATATCCCCTGGCTCAAGTTTCTAATTTGAAACTCACCACTGCCGTTGGTGTAGAGAGTAGAGAGAATGCTTTGATCTGTTCTTAGGGTTATGCGGGCATAACCTTCCACTGCGAAGCCTGACGGAAGCGTGACTTTCCCACGAATAATCGCGTCATTCGTATCAGCGACCCTCCGTTTCGGATCGACCTCCTGAGCTGCCGCAGTTACACCCAGCAGCAAGAGCAAGCAGCAGACGAGAATGCGAATCCCTAAATGCATAAGTCAGTAAGTTTTTAGCCGCGGATTAACGCCCAGTACGTGGATCTGAACAATCTAAATCAGATCCGCATAATCAGCGATAATCCGCGGCTAAAATAACTGCCTGCGACTTAAAAGTAAAACTTCAGTGCAAATTCAACGATGCGCCGTCCACGTTTGTTTTGAATCTTACCGAAGTTGTTAATGGTGTTCTGCGTGTAGCTGAATCCGCCAGTCGGATCACAAATGTCGGCAATGTTGCCACCGTCTCCGTTGGGACGACGGAGTGTGCGGTTGCACTGCGTCTCCAACGCAAGAAAGATGTCACTGTCAGCAGGGTTTGTGGAAGCGACATTGATCTGAGTCGGATACGCCTGGTTGAACACATTGAAGAAACCGGTCCGGAATTGAATCTTCTTCTCCTCGGTAATGTTGAAGTTCTTGAAGAAGGAGATGTCAAAGTTGCTCCGGCCTGGCGTACGCAAGTAGAAAGGTGGTTGAGAGGGACCGGTATTTCCGAAACTTGGTATGCCAAGCTTCGAAAGATCAAAGGCCTTGTCTCCGAGCTTATTACCGCCGACTTGTGGATTGCCAAGATAGACTGGAGTGATTGCGCCGATGCTGGCGCCAGCGTTGGTACCGTTGAACGCATCGGAGCCATACCAGCCGACGGCCTGACTCGCTTGCGCAATCGCGCCGGTAAATCTCAGTCGAATCGGGACACCGCTTTGGATGGTCGTGATACCTGAAACCTGCCACCCATTGAACAGTCCATTACTAAGCCAGTTGGAGTATTTTCCACGTGCGAGTTTTGGAACACTCCAGTTGTAGGAGAGATTAAACACGTGGGTTCTATCAAATGGCAGAACTCCCCAACTCCGGTTGCGGGTGTCGATCGGGTCGGCCCATGCTGCGCCGTCACTTTCGTTCGTCGCCACAGTTCCGAGCGCCTTGCCAAATGTATAAGTGGCAAAGTACTGAAGGTTTTTTCCATTATGGCTAAGGGTCGCCTGCAACGAGTGATAAGTGGACGTACCGGTGAACTGATACAGACCAACTGAGTTGAAAGCGTCGAATGGCCGAAACCTTCGCAGTGCCACGCCTGCCAACGCTGCTCGCTGTGCAGGTTCAGCGAGGTTCAGCGAATCGAAAGTCTGTGATGGTGTGTTCGGTCCCTCGGGGTTTGTCACCGTTACCGGCGAGCCGAGTGGAATCGTTCCGCTCAATAACCTTCCGAGCGGAATAATGTTTATGTTCTTCCTCTGCGGTAAATGCCGTCCCTGAGTTCCGACGTAAGCCACGGACAAAATGTTGTTCATTGGCATTCGTTTTTCAATCGTGAAACTCATGTTGGCGACCCGCGGTATTTCGTTCGATTGCAGATCACGAGAGTTTACGTTGATAGCACCAACGTTGCTGGTAAACGGATTTAGTGTCGTCAGGTCACCAAACGACAATCCGTTCGACGATGCCCACGGAGTGTCTACGGTCGAACTGTAGGTGTTAGGCATTTCGCCGCTGGAGTAGTAATCGTAGTTGCCCTGCACGCGATTGTAGAAAAGTCCGGCGCCGGCGCGCACGACGAGATCACCCTTGCCGCCGATGTCCCACGCTAAGTTCAGTCGCGGCATCCATTGCACTGGTAAGTTCGAAAGGACGCCCTTGGGGATTTCGTCTCGGGCAGCCAGCTTATAGCCATTAGGCCGCGTCCGATCGCCGTTCAAAAATGGTCCTGCACCGGGGACGTAAGCGGCAGGATCGAACAACACGCCCAACCCCTTACGCTCATAGTTCTGAGGCAGATACGCTGCGCGCACTCCGTACTCGATTGTGACATTTGGTCGCATCTTCCAACTGTCTTGCGCGTAGAACTCGTAGTTGTAGTAGCGGAAGTTATCAAGTGGGCGCGTGGTGGCTTGCGTAAATTCAATCGGCTTACCGACAAAGACGTCGCCGAAGTTATTACCGGTACCAGTCACCTGGCCCCATTGCGCCGTTACGATATTGGTGTCGGCGTTTGATTGTTGCCGCTTATTCGCCTGTTCGATAAACGCGCCAAATTTCCAGGTATGCGTATTCTGCACCTTAACGAGGTTATCGGTGACTGCAAAGCTGTCATTCCATGCCAAAATCGGATAACCATAGGCGGTATGAAAATCTCCCTGACCCCAGGTTATGACGCTAAGCGGAATGTAAGGATTCCGGTTCTGAAGGCTCGCCGGAATATTCGGATTGCTGGTTGAAAAGAAACCGACTGGCGTAAGACCCAGCCCTTCCCACGAAACTTTTTCAGGCTCAGCGAAATCATAATTCAACTTCAACTTACTGGCGCTGAACAGAATCTCATTGGTCATGGTCGGATTGATGATGTTAGTGAGATTCACCACGACCGAACGGCCCAGATTCTTGCTTGTCAGTTTTCCGGGAAGTTCATAGGCGGAAGAATCCCACCACAATCCACGCGGAAACCCCTGCTCTTCATACTCACGCGCAAAGCGCACGTACAATTTTGTCTTTTCGCTAACGGTGTAATCGAATCGTGAAGTGAACTGGTTCCTATCGTTGGGCCTCAGCACACTGTAAACGTAGTTGTTATCTCCGAATGCGGCAGTGCGATTCGGGGCGGGATACATATTCAACAAGGTTCTGCCAAGCGGATTAGCGCAGGGCCCGAGGTTGTTGTTCGGCGCTGCATCCGTCGCGTCGTTCCGATCGTTCAGACCAACGACTCCGTTAGCTGTACAACCCGCTGGAACAAAAATACTCCCGGCGGGCGATTCACTGAAATCACCGGCTCGCTCTTTGAGCGTAGGAACACGGAGCAACTTGGAGCCTTCGTCAACCTGCTGGCGATAAAGCTCGAACCCGACAAAGAAAAATAGCTTGTCGCGATTACGGTTGAAGTTGGTCCCCGGAATGAGAACCGGTCCGCCGATGTTGCCACCCGGATAGTTGTATTTGCTTTTTGGACGCTCGACGTCATTAATGCTGTTCGAACGATCGTTGGCCTGGAAGCGCCAGTGGCGCATGTAGTCATAAACGGAACCGTGAAAACCGCTGCTGCCGCCCTTTGTGGTAGCACTGATCTGTACTGCGCTACTGCCGTGCTCCGCCGCGTAATTACTTGTCTGAACCTTGACCTCCTGGACCATGTCAGGGTTGGCAGTGATAACCGTGCCGTTGTTCGAGCCAATGTCGATCATGCGCGAACCATCAATCGTCACGTTGTTCTGCTCACCACGCAGACCGTTAACGTGATACTGAGAGTTCGCGTTTGCGCCACTGCCAAACCCAATGCTTTCCAGCGCTGTGTTGTCGGGTGCGACGACTCCAGGAAGAATACGCAGCAACTCGAGCGAACTGCGGCTGATGATGGACAAATTGTCGATCTGCTGTGCGTTGATCGTGTTCTCTCTAGCGCCCGTTTCAGTTTGCAGCTGTTCGGCGCCGGCCGTGATAGTCACGGTCTCGCTCGGCTGGCCTATCTCCATCGTGATATCGATTCCCTGCGTGCCGCTAGTCTCGATATTCAAATTCGCTTGGGAAGAAGTCTTGAAACCCGTCGCTTCGGCTTTCAGCGTGTATGTGCCGGGCGCGACAGCAGTAAACGTGTACGTACCGTCCTCGCTCGACTTCGTGCGCCGGTCCTCTTTCGTTCGCTCGTTGAGGAGGGTGACCGTCGCATCGCGGAGGATGGCTCCCTGCGGATCTTTGACGGTACCGCGCAGCGTCGCACTACCAGTGGTTTGAGCAACTGCCGGCTGCACGTTTGCAAGCGTTGTCAGGCAAACCACAAAGACAGTAACGATTAGCGTCGCGTAGAGCCTGCGCATGCTTCGTAGAGTCATTATCTCCTCCGTGGGCCGAAGAATCCGGCGTGAATGGCGGCTTGTGTTAGCTGCCTGTTATTGCAAACACCGTCAGCGAACTTCGGAGAGAAGTTCGCAAGCACATCGTTCAATTGTAATTTCGACTGCAGGGTCGCCGGACTCGGCGCTCCCCTTTTGAGGTTTTGCCGTATGACCGGGCAAAAGCTTCATTAAGAACCGAGTTCAGCTTTTATCGCGAAGCCCAAATAAATGGGTTCAATCCAACTTGCTACTTAAGGGGTTTGTTGCACAACCGGGCAAAAGCGTTAGTACTACCGAAGACGGTCTTTGTCAAGACTTTTTTATGATCAGCTTAGTTTTCTTTAATGGGTTGCAGACCCGAATTACTGCGAGGCAACCACGATGCCGCACCCGGCCAATCGTTCCCTCGTTCGGCATTTTTGGCGAAAAGCTAAGCTTTGAGTCAAAGTCGGCTCGCGAACGGTCGTGTGAGGTACGGTCGCCTCTCTGAATTTTTGGTAAGGCTTACGAAATTCTGAATTCCAGGTGGCTTGAAGCAAGCAAAAGATCTAGGCAGGGACCACCGAAGCAAACTTCCGGGCGAGTACCAGACTCAGTGCACCCATTAGCCTCGTATCATCTCCGAGGGTCGAGGCGTATACCGGAACTAAAGGTAAGCCGCTGCAAATTGTGTTTGCAACGAGAGTGCTTCGCAGTTCACCTGCGATCAATGGCCATGCTCTCGCAATGTCGCCCGCCAGAATCACAGCCTCGGGACTTAACCCTTTAATGAGATTTGCGATTCCCACACCGAGGTAATATGCCGTCTCGCGCAAAGCTTCGCTGGCGGCTTCGTCTTGAGCGAATGCTTTATCGATAAGTTCGAGGAAGGTGATTTCAGAACCGTCATGCGAGGCTCGGCGCTGCCGGTAACGAGCAAGCGTGGCCCGCTCAGAAGCGAAAGCTTCCCAACACTCTTCACTCCCGCCAGCGCACGCGACTGGAGCTCCCTTTCCAATCGTCACGTGGCCAAATTCACCCGCCGCTCCCGCCACTCCCCGATAGACCTGACCATCGAAAATGATTCCCGTGCCGAGTCCTTCTTCGACCAGGACGAGAATAAAGTCGCGCACGTCACGAATCTCGGGCCGGCCGAACCACAATTCAGCGAGTGCTGCCGCGTTCGCGTCATTGTCGATCGTTACTTCAACTCCCGTAAGTTTGCGCAGCTCAGACGCCAAAGGCCAATTGCGCCATTTGAAATGTGGGATGAAAAGCGCGATGTCCGTTTCCGGATCGACCAGACCGGGCACGCACACGCCGATGCCTTCGATGTTGCGGTGAACTCTGATGAACTTCTGTACACTCGCACCGACTTTGCGAAACGTCGCTCGTACGTCCGGATCCGTTTCAAACTTTTCCCGTTCGACCACTCGTCCCGCCAGATCCGCAACCGCTATTGTTGTTTGCGCGGTGCCGATGTCGACGCCGATCGCCAGCGAACCTGCTGCATGCAATCGAAGTAAGGTTGGCGGCCGCCCTCCTGTAGATTCGCCCTCAATCTCATAAATCAAGCCGCGCGTTTTCAACTCGTCTACGATCAACGAAACGGTAGAACGCTGTAAGGCTGTTTCCTGAGAGATCTCGGCGCGTGAGATAGGCTCCTTCTCACGAATGAAGTTCAGAACTATCTGACGGTTGATGTATCGGATGGTATCTGCGCGGGCAACATTCGCTTTTTTGAGATTTATGCGTCGCAACGGATTCGTCCGTCAATAGTAAGAACTCAACGAGCGTTGATGACTACGGAAGCAGGCGTCAAATTATCCGACGTTGCTTTCAAAATAATTCGTCCGGCTTGCGGCTTTGCCTGGATGATCGCCAGCGCCATTCCGTGAAATGCCTTGCGCTGATTCCCCTTGAACGACTCATGGCTAATCTGGTTACCGTTATCAACGCCTGCGATCGACCCTGGGCCAACTACCTCGAACTTTATGAGGTTATCAGCCGCCGGCACCAGTGTGCCATTTTTATCGACCACCTTCACTGTCACAAATGACAGGTCCACGCCATCAGCTTCTATCGCCGCGCGGTCGGGCGTCAAAACAATTTTCGCTGGGGCTTCCGCGGTTCGCACTTCCCTCGTCAGCACGACTTGCCCGTTTTTCCGCGATACGGCTTTCAACGTACCGCGCTCAAACGCAAGGCGCCAGAATACATGCATGTTTCCCTTTTCTTTTCGTTTTACACCCTGTGAACGATTGTTCAGAAACAGTTCTACCTCATCAGCATTGTTGAAATACGCAACTACATCAACTTTCTCGCCCTGTTTCCAGTTCCAATGCGGAAATACGTGCAACACGGGCGTATTGGTCCATTCACTCTGGTAAAAATAGAACGGGTCCTTCGGAAAACCAGCGAGATCGATGATGCCAAAGTACGAACTAACTGCGGGCCATGGGAAAGGCGTCGGCTCGCCGATATAGTCCCAGCCGGTCCAGATATACATTCCCGAAAAGAAATCGTGATTCTTAACGAGCTTCCACGTCTCTTCGTGCGCTGATCCCCAGTTAGCAGTCGAATTGTCATAAGCAGAACACTCGTAAGTTGGGCTGAGCTTGAGAATGTCTTTTTCTTCTGTGGGCCAACGGCGGATCTCATCTGAAGGCATCGCGTAGCTTCCGCGCATGTGAACGGAGGAATTTGTTTCGGCGCCGATGATTGCACGTCCCGGAAACATTTTCGCAAACTCCGGAAGTTTTGCGTGGGCGTAGTTTGTTCCGACGAGATCGAGGTCGCCTTCCATGATGACCTTGTTGTCGCGGCTCACGCCATTGGTCGCGCACGTGATCGGACGAGTGCGATCGAGATTGCGAACAATCGCGGTTAACTCTTTGGTGATCGTCCCGCCCGCCGGATTATTGTTCCACTGCTCGATGACTTCGTTGCCAATACTCCAGATGAAGACGCTGGGATGGTTGCGATCCCGTAGCACCATGTCTTCCAGATCTCGCTTGTGCCATTCGTCCCAATCGAGGTGGTAATCGTATGTCGTCTTCTGAATCTTCCAGACGTCGAACGCTTCATCCATGACGATGAAACCCATTTTGTCTGTGAGATCAAGAAGTTCAGGAGCCGGCGGGTTGTGCGAAGTACGAATACCGTTGACGCCCATCGCTTTTAGCATTTCCAACTGCCGCTCAATGGCCCGCGTGTTCACGGCCGCACCCAACGACCCAAGATCGTGATGATTGCATACACCGCGAATCTTCATCGGTTTGCCGTTGAGAAAGAATCCCTTTTCGACATCAAACTTAAACGTGCGAATGCCCAACGGCGTTTCGTAGCGATCGACGGTTCTGCCCCCGTGGTCCAACTGCGATACGACTTTGTACAGATACGGACGCTCATCAGACCACAGCAGCGGTGATGAAACTTTCAGCGTTTGGGTTACGGTCGCGTGCATGTCTTGAGCTGCCACACCTTTTTCAGTGTGTCGCGCGACTTCCCTTCCGCGCGCATCCTTAATAATCGTGGTGAGATTTACTGGAGCAGCGCTCTTCGAACCGTTGTTCACCTGAGTTCTTAAGACGATGGTGGCCGATGCACTGTTAACGTCAGGCGTGGTTACGTATGTGCCCCATTGTTCGATGTGAACGGGGTTGAGTGTTGTTAACCAAACATTTCGGTAGATTCCGGAACCCGAATACCAGCGGGAATTTGGTTGCTGCGAGTTATCAACCTTTACCGCAAGGACATTTGGTCCACCACCGTAAATTAGATGTGGTGTCAATTCGTAGGTAAACGAGCTGTACCCGTAGGGACGCTTCCCGAGGTAGTGCCCATTGATCCAGACCTCACTGTTGCGATACACGCCGTCAAATTCGATGAAGATCCGTTTTCCCTTTGCGTTACCGGGAATCGTAAACGTCTTGCGATACCAGCCAAGGCCACCCGGCAATGCGCCGCCGCCGGTGCCCGCAGGAGCTTTTTCGCTGAACTCACCTTCGATACTCCAATCGTGGGGCAGATTCAGCTGGCGCCACTGAGAATCTTTGAATCCCGAGTCCTGTGCGTTCAAGATATCGCCAAGATGAAAGCGCCAGTTTTGGTTGAAGGAGACTCTGCTGCCGGGACGCGAATTAGCGAAACCGATTGATGCTGCCAAAAGAACCAAACAAAGGGCGCTAATGACGTTTCGTTTCAGGTTCATAGTTTTAATGTAAGCCGAGCGCTTTCAGTACCTCAGGATCTCGCTGGGCCTGACCGCTTACTTTGTTGACTACTGCGAAGCCGCCGGCATAGTCCCACATGGTCCATCCAATGCCGTGTTTCTCCAACGCCGTGCGCATGTCCTGAAGCCAGGCCAGCCGATCTGCAGCCTTCACGACTTTGCGGAAGGTCCCAAACTCATTGCAGGTGATGTAGACGCGATGTTTCGCGGCCCATGTAGCCGCCGCACCGAGTTCCCTGTCGATTCGTTGCGCGTTCCAATTGTCCTCTCCGTAACGCAACAGATTGTATCGCGCCGGATCATCGGGAATCGTGTCGAGCAGGAGCTTCACGGCATCGGGCGACGATGGATACGGTACATTTTTGTAAAACGGAAGATTCGGACCAGCCCAGGTTGCTCCCTGATGAGTGAATGCAAACGGTTCGTAGTAATGAAAGTTGTAGATTATATTCGGGTCGGCGTACGGCTCCAGAAAAAGCATCTCCGAGAGTCCCGACCAGCGATGGCCGCACGCTATGATGGTGTGATTCGGCGCGCCCTGTCGAATGGCGGCGATCAGTTTTCCCTGAATGCCGTACCAGCGATACGCGTCCTCAACCATCGGCTCGTTTATCACTTCAAGCAGAACCGACTCAGGATCGCGTTTCGCCAGATGAGACGCGAAAGCGCGCCAGAACGTGCTGAAAGCCTCGATGCCACGCTCGTCGCGAGCCATTCTGAGTTTGAAATCATCACTCGGATGGATATCGACAATTACGGTCAATCCCGTGGCCAGGATCATATCCAGTGCACTGTCGATGTAACCCAGATAAGTGGTATTGAGAATCGAAGGATCGGGCGTGTTATTGAGTAACGGTGCGGGTTCGATCGGAAGACGCACATGATCAAACCCCAGCGACTTGATGAGGGTAATATCCTGGGCGGTGGTATGCGTATCGAGATGCGACTTCGAGTAATTGGCTGCTTGAGAAAACCAGTGACTGAGATTGATTCCGCGCCGCAAGCGTCCGAATCGCGCTGCGAGATTTACGGGTTTTTCCTTTGTCTGGCTCGCAACATTTGACACATGAGGCAGAATAGCTACTAACAATAGCAACGTGATCGATCGTTGGATTAGTTTCGGCACGCGCCTCTTTTATCAGGCGCGAATTCAGAAAGCAAAAGAAAATTCGGCTGCGGATTCAACGGATTCGTTTAATCCTCGGCCAAATGAGAGGGTTAGCTTTGAGAACAAAACTGTATTTTTGGCTTGGTCCAATCTTGCTCCTGTTGCCGTTATTTGTCGCAAACGCGCAATCACGTAGCGTAACGAAGATTAACTCCGGATGGCAGTTTCGGGAGGTCGGAAAAACGGATTGGCACGATGCAACCGTCCCCGGGTGCGTACACACCGATCTGCTTGCCAACAAACTGATTGACGATCCGTTTTATCGCGATAACGAAAAGAAGCAGCAGTGGATCGAAAAGAAAGATTGGGAATACCGAACCATTTTCACAGTCGGCCCACAGACGCTCGAGCGCGAAAACGTCGAGCTCGTCTTCGAAGGTCTCGACACTTACGCAAACGTCTATCTCAATGAACAATTGGTTCTCAAAGCAGACAACATGTTTCGCACCTGGCGCGTGAACGTTAAGTCCGCACTCAAGGCAGGCGACAACACGTTGCGGATTATTTTTCGTTCACCGGTTAACGAGATTTTGCCGGTGATGGCGAAGTTGAACTACCAGCTTCCGGCGCCGAACGATCAGGGAGAAAAGACGTCGCCCTTTACGCGAAAGGCTCCGTACCATTACGGCTGGGACTGGGGACCACGTTTCGTAACCAGCGGAGTCTGGCGTCCAGTGTCGCTCGAGGCGTGGGAACGAGCGCGTGTAGGTGACCTCCAGGTCGTAGTCAAAAACATTTCACCCGACGTTGCCGAACTAACAGCTAACGTCGAAATCGAAGCCGCCACCGCCGGCCTTGCAACGATTCTGCTGGAGAATCTCACCGATAAAGTCACCGCCGGTAAGCAGCAAATCAAGCTTAAGCCGGGCACAAATCAAGTCGCGTTTAACTTCACAGTCTCCAAACCCAGACTTTGGTGGCCCAACGGACTTGGCGCGCAACCACTCTATAGTTTTCGCGCGCGCGGTATCGTAAATGGACGAGTCACGGACGAAAAAATTACGCGAACGGGACTGCGCCAGTTGGAACTCAGACAGCAGCAAGACGAAGCAGGAAAAAGCTTTATGTTTGTGATCAACGGAATTCCTGTATTTGCCAAGGGCGGAAACTGGATTCCGGCTGACAGTTTTCCTACCCGCATTCCGAAAGAAAAATACCGTTTCCTGATCAAGTCAGTGCGCGACAGCAATATGAATATGCTGCGCGTGTGGGGCGGCGGCATTTACGAAGCTGACGAGTTTTATGAGCTGTGCGACGAAATGGGAATCCTCGTGTGGCAGGATTTCATGTTCGCTTGCAGCATGTATCCGGCGAATCAGGAGTTTCTCGATAATGTTCGCGCCGAAGCGATCGACAATGTGAAACGGCTGCGTAATCATCCCAGCATCGTGTTGTGGGCCGGCAACAATGAGGTTGAAACCGCCTGGAGAAACTGGGGCTGGCGTCAAAACCTTCCCGCATCGCTCTGGGACGACTATCTGAAGATTTTTCACGGAGTCTTGCAGGAAGTTAGCGCGAAATACGATCCCTCCCGCCCTTACTGGCCCAGCTCACCCCATGGCGGACTCGATGACGATCCCGATTCCTTGCGCAGCGGAGATGTGCATTTCTGGCGAGTCTGGCACGCGTCTGAACCGTTCAGTGACTACGAAAAGCAAACTCCACGCTTCATGAGCGAATATGGATTCCAGTCTTTTCCGAATATCGAGACGGTCAAGTCATACACGGTTCCTTCCGATCGAGACATCGAGTCGCCCATCATGCTGGCGCACCAGCGACATCCACGCGGTAATCAGCTCGTACGCGAATACATGTTGCGCGACTACGCTCAGCCCAAAGATTTCGAATCGTTCTTGTATGTGAGTCAGGTGTTGCAGGCTGAAGGCATACGCATCGGCGCAGAGCACCTGCGACGAATCATGCCGCACAACATGGGTTCTCTCTACTGGCAAATCAACGACTGCTGGCCCGTCGCCTCATGGTCCAGCATCGATTATTACGGACGTTGGAAGGCATTGCAGTACTACGCGCGCCGGTTTTACAACGATCTGCTCATCAGTCCGACTGTGCAAAATAACTATCTGAAACTGTTCGTAGTTTCGGATCGGCCAAAAGCTGTTCGAGCAAAAATCAGAGTCACGTTGATGGATTTCAACGGCGCGACTTTGAAGAGTTTCGTGCGCGACGTGAATGTCGCACCGCTTACGAGTCGTTCGTACGTCGATCTGCGCGTAGCGGAATTGCTGGAAGGATTCGACGAGAAGAATGTCGTGGTTTACTGCGAGCTGGAGGTCAATGAAAAGACTGTCTCCAATCACGATTATTTCTTTGCGCCGTTCAAGGAACTGAAGGTCTCAAATCCCACCATCACGTCGTCTGTGGTTCGCACACGCACCGGCTTCAGCATCAAGGTATCGAGTGACAAGTTCGCGAAAGCAGTTTATCTTGCGGTGCCGGAACACGATGGATTCTTTTCGGATAATTATTTCAACCTCGCTCGCGGGAGAGAAATGACGGTGGAGTTTCGTTCGCGTGTGCCGTTGTCTCTGGAAGAGTTCAAGCAGCGACTCCAGATTCGTTCTATCATCGATGCGTTCTGAGCCACGGATTAGCACGGATAATGACGGATATCGTACGCTGGGGAATTTTAAGCACGGCAAACATTGCGCTGCAGAAAGTAATTCCAGCGATGCAGCGCAGCCCGTGGTGTGCTATCACCGCCATTGCTTCACGCGATCTCTCAAGAGCCACGGAAGCCGCAAACATCCTCAATATTCCCAAAGCGTATGGCAGTTACGAAGAACTACTCGCAGATGACTCGATAGAAGCCATCTATAACCCACTGCCAAATCACTTGCACGTTCCGTGGACACTGAAAGCCGCCGAAGCCGGCAAGCACGTTCTCTGTGAAAAGCCAATTGCGCTTAATGCAGACGAGGCAAAGACTCTCATCGCTGCTCGCGATCGCTACGGCGTACGAATACAGGAAGCATTCATGGTGCGAACGCACCCGCAGTGGCTCGAAACACGGAAACTAATTCGCTCAGGTAAAATCGGCACGTTGAGATCCATCACTTGCTTCTTCAGTTACTTCAATTCGGATCCGGCGAACATCCGCAATCAAGTGGGGCTCGGAGGAGGAGCTTTGATGGACATCGGTTGTTATCCGATCACAATCTCGCGCTTTATTTACGAAGCTGAACCTCGGCGCGTGGTCGGCTTGGTTGAACGTGATGCGGTGTTTGGCACTGACACGCTGACTAGCGCGATACTGGAGTTTGAGCAGGGTCAGTCAACGTTCACGTGCAGCACTCGTCTTGCACCATATCAGCGCATGATCTTCCACGGCACCGAGGGACGACTGGAAGTGCTCATCCCGTTCAATGCGCCCAACGATCGTGTGACGCAGATCCTGTTGAACGACGAAACCATCGACATACCTGTTTGTGATCAGTATGAGATTCAGGGAACGCTCTTTTCCCAGACGCTCCGCGAGAACCGGGCGCAGCCTATCCCGCTCGAAGATGCGATAAACAACATGGTCGTGATTGACGCCGTGTTTCGCTCCTTGCGCACAGGTGAAGGGGAGGAAATAGCTTGAAAAAGTTTTGGAGGTGGGAAAAATGAAGTTCATCTTTTCTTTCACAATGCTCACATTCCTTTCTCTCTCCACTCTCTCACAGGACTCCGGCGATAAATTCGTTTACGCCGACTTTGAGAAGATGGAAAACGGCCGGCCGGTGAGCAGTAATGGTGGCCTGGTCCAAATTTACACAGGCAAAGAATCTACGCCGGTAACGTTCAAGGGGCTCGCAAATGCCTCGCCCGGCGCGCCGGAATTGATCGTTTTGAAAGACGCGCCACAGAACCACCTCGCGTCTTTCGACTATAGCCTCGTTGGTCCAAATCAGTGGGCCAATGTGACGCTCGAAGTTCAAGGACGCCCAACGAAAGACGGAAGACCCGTCCCGGACGACGTGAGTGGTTACAAACAGCTGACGCTGCAACTCTACGCCACCGGTGTTGATTCGTTGCGCGTGGAATTTCTTAGCCACGGACAAGGCATTAATATCACCGCCGGGTTTCCGCAATTGCCGATACGGCTCAAGTCAGGACTCAACACTTACGTGATTCCGCTGAAAGGACTATCACAACCATCATGGGCTGAGAAAGTAGATCCGAGGGAAGTATTGAAAAAACTGACGGCGGTCAGCGTCAGCGCCTATTGCAATCAGTGCACACCTCAGCATGGCATGGTTCTGGTCGACAACATCGTCTTCCAAAAGTAACCCGATGACACATACAGAATCGATCTGCCTCATCCGCGTTCATCTGTGTCTGAGTTTTCCATCCAAACGGACGCGGCCGCCCCGCTGGAGACGAAGAGACACTATTTCGTCGCGATAGCGGACGCTGCATTGACGACCGTAGGTGCTTCGTATCAGGGCGTGGTCCAAGCGACCGTTGTTCCACTCGATATCGACTTCAAAACCGCCACGCGCTCGCAGACCCTTTACTGATCCGTTCGGCCAGGCCATCGGCAGTGCCGGTAACAACTCGATCTCACCGGCATGACTCTGCAACAGCATTTCCACAATGCCCGACGTCGCGCCAAAATTGCCATCTATTTGAAAAGGTGGATGGGCATCGAAAAGATTGCGATACACACCGCCGCCACCCCCAAACTCGTTCGCATAAACCGGAGTCAACGCTTTCTGCAATAACAAAAACGCACGTTCACCGTCACGTAAGCGGGCCCACAGATTGATCTTCCACGCCAGGCTCCAACCGGTTCCGACGTCACCGCGCAGTTCGAGGCTCTTTCTCGCGGCCCCGAACAGCTCAGGAGTTGTGAGGTGGTTGATCATCTTGCCGGGGAAGAGTCCGTAAAGATGCGACACGTGACGATGCTGCCGTTCGGGCGCTTCGAGATCCCAGTCGTCCAGCCATTCCTGTAGCTGACCCGCGTTGCCTATGCGCATCGGCGGCAAACGTAGTTCCACAGCGCCGAGTTTGGCAGCGAACTCTCGATCAATTTTCAGAAGGCTCGCGGTTTGAATGCATCGGGTAAACAAATCGCGAATGATCTGGGTATCCATCGTTGGTCCGGCGCAAATAGCAACGCCACTCGGATGCTTGTTCTCGGGCGAGATCGAAGGGCACGTCACGAGCCAGTTGTGTTTCGGTTCGGGAACGAGAGTGTCGAGAAAAAACTCTGCTGCACCTTTCATGATGGGATAAGCGCGGGCGAGAAAACTCTTGTCACCGGTGAATTCGTAGTGATGCCACAAATGGGTGCAAAGCCACGCGCCACCAGTCGGCCAGAATCCCCAGAGTGGTCCATCGATGGGAGCTGTTTGTCGCCACAGGTCGGTGTTGTGATGACAAACCCAACCGCGCGCGCCGTAATGAACGCGCGCCGTGCGCGACCCGTTCTCAACCAACTCTGAAACCATGCGCAGCAGTGGTTCATGACACTCAGAGAGGTTTGTGCTTTCGGCCGGCCAATAGTTCATCTCCGTGTTGATATTGATCGTGTACTTACTTTCCCACGGCGGCGTCATCAGGTGATTCCAGATCCCCTGCAAGTTGGCTGGTTGCGAGCCGGGACGCGAAGATGAAATCAACAGATAGCGACCGTACTGGAAATAGAGCGTTGCCAAATGAGGATCAAAGCCTTCAAGAAACTTTGATGGACGTTGGTCTGTCGGCAGATCAGCCGCGCTGGTTCTCCCAAGATCCAGCTTGACGCGATGAAATAATCGCTGGTGTTCGCGTATGTGCGCGGCACGTAAACTCTCAAACAACTTTTGGCGAGCTCGTCTTAATTGTTCAATGACGATCGCTGCCGGATCTCCGGTTATGTCTTTGTAGCTGCGATAACTTGTCGCGGCCGCGATCAAGAGCAATGCAGAATCGGCGTTACTGACAATTATTCTGTCTTTGTCCGCGACAACTCGCCCGCGTTGCGCCAGAACCAACACGCGTGCCTCAAACTTCAGACCGCCTTTGATGCCGAAGGCATCTCCATTCACCCCACGCATGACGAGCGTCTGATTATCTGCGGTGGAAACTGTTGCCTTCTGTGGTGTCTCAAAGGTGGCGGTGAAGTTCAACTGGTTTGGCCCGCCCGCCGTTAGATTGACGACTATCACCTGGTCCACCGGGCTCGCAAACATTTGTCGCATGAAAGCGAGCGCGCCAATTTTGTACGAGATGGTCGTTACGGCCGTGTCGAGGTCGAGCTGCCGGCGATAGTCAGTTACTTTGTCGTGACCGGGAAACGACAAGCGCAGATCGCCGACGGGTTCGTATGGCATCTGCTTGATGGGCTGGGCCATCATTTTAGCGCCAACGAGATCGTGTGCTTCTTTGTATTTGCCTTCGAAGATTAAACGCCGGGCTTCGGGGAGGGCGTTCAGTGCTTCCGGATTGTTTGGATCGTAAGGCGAACCTGCGTAGAGCGTGTCTTCATTCAGTTGAAGTTGTTCGCTCGCGGGCCCACCGAAGACCATCGCACCTAAACGTCCGTTGCCGATCGGAAGCGCGTCCGTCCACTCCCCCGCGGGCTTGTCGTACCACAAGAGGAGGGAGTCACCAGCAACCGCTGACGCGCCGGTTAAAATCGACTTCGCAAAGGGAAAAGTCGCAGCCGCAACTCCCGCCTCTGTCAAAAACTTCCGCCGCGTTATTTTCTGCTTCATACTAAAACCGAAACGCGGATTAACCGGATAAAAAGATCCGATTTATATATCTGTGTTTTTAATTCTGGACCTTGATGGTCCACTTCACTTTCCCGGCTTGAGGATCCTGGCGCAACACGAAATCACGGCCGCGCGGGACAAGAGACAGTGTTTGCAAATCGCCGCCGGGACGCGTGAACAGCCCGTTGACCGCCGCGTTGTCAGTGCTGAAGACACGCAACTCTACATTCGTCCAATCCATATCCTTCGTGCTCTGCGCAACCTTGATGTGCGGCAACACGGTATGATTTTTCACCAGCAACACAACCGGAATCTGCCCTGCCGCAATCTCGTGCCACCTCGCGCCTTCATAAACACGCCCGCTTTGATAATCAATCCAGCCTCCCGGCGGCAGATAAACTTTCCGCCGTTCGCCACTCGCAAACATCGGCGCCACCAGCAAATCCGAACCAAACATGTACTCATCATCAATGGTCCAGGAACCGGGATCGTTTGGATATTCGAAGAACAGCGGACGCACCATCGGAAAACCGCGCGCCGAAGAATCTTTTGCCTGAGCGTAGATGTAAGGCATCAACGAATAGCGCAAACCTAGAGCCTTGCGGAAATCCTCGGTGAGGGCCGCATCGTATTCCCACGGTTCCCTCGGCGGCGCACCGTGCGCTCGCGTTTGCGAGGTTAACACTCCCCAGGCCAGCCAGCGCCGGTAAAGGTCACGCGGTGCACGGTTCACAAAACCGCCGACGTCGTGACTCCAGTAAGTGAAACCGGAAAGTCCGAATGACAAACCGCCGCGCAACTCAGCCGCCATTGCCGAGTCGGTATTCTCAGCGTCGCCTCCCCAATGCAAGGGATACCGTTGACTGCCGGCCCATGCACTACGCGCCCAGATCACATCATCGCCAGTTACTTCTTTCGTGACCTCAGCCACTGCCTTGTTGTAACGCAGCGGATAGAGATTGTGCTCGTACCAGCCACTGAGCCCCGAATGGTATTGACCCGTCAGCGGTGCACCCTCACCAAAGTCGGCCTTTATCGCACCAACACCAAGCTTTAGCAGATCCCTGAGTTTGCCCTGATACCACTTGACTGCTTCAGGATTACTCACGTCGAGCGTCGCATCCTCGAACGGAAGTTGACCACCTTCGTTTCTGACGTGGTATCCCTTTGCAACCATCTCTTTCCAGAGATCATTTTTACCGGTGAAGTAGGTGTACTGCCAGAGACTGATATGAAATCCCTGCTGCTTCAGATCGGCGATCATCTTCGCCGGATCGCGAAAACGGGAAGTTGAAAAGCGGTAATCGCCGCGCCAATCAGTTTCGAACCAACCGGTGTCCAGGTGAATAACATCGGCCGGCACCCGATGCGATCTCAGTTGCTGGGCCACCTGGCGCACCTGGTCTTCTGAGTTGTAAGTGATCCGGCTCATCCAGAACCCAAAGGACCAGAGTGGCGGCACCGGGCTCCGACCTGTCAACGCAGTGTATTCGGAGAGAATGTCTTTCGGCTCGCCGAGGAACACGAACAGATCCAGGTTCTCATCGCCTGAATAGATCACGTTATGAGCGTCGAAATACTTGCCGAAGTCGAACGTCAAGGGCGCACTGGTGTGCACAAACATGCCATACCCGTTGCTGCTCAAGAAAAACGGTATAGGCTTGTACATGTATTCGTTCTGCGTCCCCATACCGTCACGCGTAGAGACCAAAACTCTTTGCCCACGCTTGTTGAAGCGCGTAAACGACTCGCCACATCCAAAAATCTTTTCGTCGTGTGCTAGTTCAAAGGTGGCCGCCATGCGGCGTGAAAGATCACTCGAACGACGCACAAAGGAGAATGGAACCGGAGTAATGTAGGTTGCCGGATCTCCGATGTTCTGTGTGCGTGTCAGCAAGTGCCCGCGCGCATCGTAGATCTCAATGTGCCACGGCTGCTTGATAATTCGCACACGGCCGTGTGTGCCGGTGTAAATTATTTCGCGATCGTTTTGCTCAACACGCCAGGAGTTATCTTTTGGCACTGGGCCGGCGAGCATCAGTGACTGGCCGTCACTGAGCGGAACAGCTCGAGTGGAGAAGCGCAAACGCACGGTGCGGGGACTGACGAAGCTGATGGCAAACGGTAAAACCGGATCCTGATCGTACTCGGTCCCCGGAAACTCCGTGGCCTTGCCACGCGTAAAGCCCACGTCGATCTTGTTGAATGATAGCGTTGTGTTGCGAAGGTAACGGTCCCACTGTAACGTGCCCTGGCCGGTTGACGTGTCGAATGATTTGACGCTACTACCGACAAAGTAGACGTTCTCCATTTTCTGAAAATCCTGACTAACGTCCGCTGGATCGCCGAGCACCTGTGCCTGAGACACTAGCGGGCACAGAAGGAATACAACGAGTAACGAAATCCGAGCCATTGGTAGCATAGAGGCCTCTTCGACTGTAAAGGATTATTCTGCGAGCTCTATCAGATTTCCCGAGACTCTAAACCGATCTCTTAACCCACCGATGGTGATCACAAATTCACCTCGTTCAATCACACGCTTGCCACGGTTGTCGATCAACGACATCTGTCGCGGCGTGATCGTAAACGTCACGGTGCGTTTTTCTCGCGGCCGAAGCGAGAAGCGATCGAAACCCACGAGCGTGCGAATCGGAACAGGCGCAGATGCCGCACTGTCGGTCAGATATAACTGGACCACTTCGTCGCCTTCCCGTTCACCAGCATTCACAACGTCAACACTAACCTTAACCGGTTCGCCGGCCTTCACTGATTTCCCATTAATTTGCAGGTTGCTGTAAACAAACCTTGTATAGCTCAACCCGTAACCAAACGGATAAAGTGGCTCACCTTTGAAGTATCGATACGTCCGGCCCTGCATGTTGTAGTCGTTAAACGGAGGCAACTGATCAACCGATTTATAAAAAGTAACGGGCAAACGTCCCGCCGGGTTGTAATCGCCGAATAACACATCGGCGATCGCAGTTCCGCCCTCACCACCTGGATACCACGCCTGGAGAATCGCCCGTGCATTGTCGTTGGCCCAGTTGACGGCCAACGCGCTGCCGCTGAGCAACACCACAACAACCGGCTTGCCAGTCGCAACGACGGCTTTCAGCAATGACTCCTGAGATCTTGGTAACGAGAGGCTTGTTCGATCGCCACCGCGAAATCCTTCAACATCCACAGTCATCTCTTCACCTTCGAGGCCTGCCGAAATGCCGAGAACGAGAACGCTCGCGTCTGACTGCTGCGCCGCATTCACCGCCTCTTCAATCATCCGCTCGGGAAGCCGCGGATACGACCAGACTAGTTTCGCAACAGCCTCACGATTGGATTGGAAATACTCCATACGCAGATCATAACTTCGTCCGGCTTCGAGGCGAATTTCGTGTGTAACGGTCTTTTTAGGATTACTTGACCACGCATCAACGAGAAGTTTTCCGTCGACGTAGAGTCGCGCGCCGTCATCGGCGGTAAATCCGAGCGTGTAGTTTCCTGACTCAGGTGGCGTAAGTTTGCCGGTCCAGCGAACGGAGAAATTGTTCTCGCTTAACTCCGGCACCGGCTGGTAACGGCCCCAGTTGAAATCAATACGCGCATCGGTACGCACAGTCGCCGCTGTACCACGAAGTTCCTGGTTATTGAAATACTCTGCCTTCAGTCCTGGTGCAGTGCCGTCCGAGGTAAGAGCCGAAGCAGGGACCGGTAT
>DAIOGT010000045.1:0-7093 GCA_036745095.1 Pyrinomonadaceae bacterium | reverse complement strand
TCAGTCCCTGATAACGACCGTGTTGATTGTTACGAACGAACTCATGATGCTTTGCGCGCGCCTCCGTTGAGATCACGTCGGCGACTTCGTACATCAATTTTGTGTCCCAGGTGGCGGCGAGGCCGATAGCTTGCGGAAAGACGGTTGCATAACCAGCGCGAGCGACGCCGTGCAAAGCTTCGTTCCACCAGTCGTATGCAGGAATGCCGAGGCGTTCAATCGCAGGAGCGGCATTCATCATTTGCGAGACTTTTTCTGCGAGCGTCATGCGAGAGACGAGATCGTTGACGCGTGTTTCGATTGGAAGATTGGGATTTTTGTAGGGTGGAATTGATTGAGTTTGCGCGGAAACAAGTGCGAAGAGAACAATCACTACAAAAAAGACTTTTTCCCGCAAAGACGAAAAGGCACAAATAACGCCGCTAAGAACGCTGCTTGAAGTCCGGCAGGTTTTGCGCGTTTGCGCCTTTGCGGGGAAAATTTTTTTCACCGTCCTAACGCACTCCAAACGAATCTAACCGTCGACTGGTCCAATCGCTCGCACGCAACGGCTTGTTCGTTAATTCAGCTCGAGTTAGTCCTTGACTCGCTTCGCCTTTTCCGCGCCGCCCGTGCTAATCACGGCATCCAGAGCAGGCTTGGCTTTACCGTTACGGTCGAACAACAGCGGATAGTTTGTTCGTCCTTTGATGGGCCAGTTGTTCAGCCAGGAATCGCCATCGGTGACTCCCCAGAAAGTGACGCGCTCAATCGTGTCGCGATGCTTCATGTAAATACGAAACAACTCCTCGTAACGCTTTGCCAGGGCCGCATGCATTTCATTCGATAGACCATCGACAAAAGGGTTTATCTGCGGAGTGACCGGTACATCAACTGCATAATCCGCGCCCGGCTTAGTGGTTCGCGGCAGCACGTCGACATCGAGCTCCGTGATGTGAACTTTGACTCCCAACGCCGAAAACGCCGTAATGGTCGCATCCTTGTCTGCGAGAGTTGGCCAGTCCATTAAACTGTGATCTTGCAGACCGACGCCGGAGATCGGCACCCCCGCGGCTTTCAGTTCTTTGATTAGGGCGACAGCGCCGGCGCGTTTGGCGGGTAGATCGAGGTCATAATCGTTGTAATAAAGCTCTGCGGCCGGATCAGCCTCATGTGCAAACTGAAAAGCCCGCGCAAGGTAATCTGCGCCGATGATTTTCATCCAGGGCGACTGCCGCATCGTGCCGTCCTGATTTAGCGCTTCGTTGACGACGTCCCAACCTTTGATTCGTCCCTTGTACCGGCCGACGACAGTAAAGATGTGATCGCGCAAACGCTTCAACAGAGTCTCACGATCAATTGCGTTTCCCTTTTCATCCTGAAACACCCAGTCAGGTGTCTGTTTGTGCCAAACGAGTGTGTGGCCCACGATGAACATGCCGTGCTTTTCGCCAAACTTCACAAAACGATCGGACGCCTCAAAATCGTATCGAGCCCGTTCAGGATGCACGAGTGCCCATTTCAAAACATTCTCCGGCGTGATCGAATTGAAATTGGTCTTTACGATCTCGACGGCACGAACGTCGCTTTCAAAAATCTGGCGCCGATTAAGTGCAGCCCCGATCTTGAAGTCGTTTTTGAACACGTCCTTGAGCGCCTGTTGTTTCTGTGCGACCGCGGTAAGCGAGACCGCAAGCAGCAAACACGACATCCACAGAAGAGCCAGACTATTTCGCAACGACTTCGAGTTTAACGGTTTCATACTTTGCGGAACTCGTTCCTACCATGATGTCGAACCAACCGGGCTCGACGATGGTCTTCATATGCAGATCGAGAAATGACAGTTTATCGGGGGTGATGACGAACTCGACCGCTTTGCTTTCGCCGGGCGCCAACGAGATGCGCTTGAAATCTTTGAGCTCCATGATCGGTCGCGTAACTGAACTCACGAGGTCGCGAATGTACAGCTGCACAATTTCGTCGCCTGCCCGTTTGCCCGTGTTCGTGACAGTAACGCTGACTTTCGCGTTGTCAGTGGGACCGATTCTTTCCGGACTCAACTTGAGATTGGAATATCCAAACGTCGTGTAGCTCAGACCAAAGCCAAAGGGGAATAGGGGTTCCTTGTTCGCGAAGAGGTAACCGCGACGCGCCGTTGGTTTGCGGTTGTAGTAGAGCGGCAGCTGGCCCACCGACCGCGGGAAGCTGATGGTGAGTTTGCCGGCCGGATTGTAATCGCCGAACAAAACGTCGGCGACACCGACGCCGGTCTCCTGCCCTAAATAAAAGCCTTCCAGTATTGCGGGTACATTTTCTGCAATGTAGTTGATTGAGAGTGGACCACTATTGATCAGCAGCACAATGGTTGGCTTGCCGGTTTCGAGAATGGCTTTGACGAGATCGTTTTGCCGGCCCACGAGGTCGATACTGTCGCGGTCGCCGAGATGATTGTCAGCCCATCCCTCCTTGTTCGTGTCTTCATTGCCGCCGAGCACGAGGAGGGCGACGTCTGCAGTTTTTGCGACTGCCACGGCCTCGGCGATCAGTTTTTGGTCCTCTGCCGGGTCGGCCAAAGTCGCTCGATCCGCGAACCAGTCACCACCCTCTTTCGTTATCTTGCAGCCTTCGGCGTAGGCGACTTTTACTTTGTCGCCAACCTTGTCTTTAACTCCTTGCAGGACACTGACGCCACGTCCCGGCTCATCGCTGTAACCGCCGAGATGTACGTGGGCCGCATTTGGACCAATAACTGCGATCGACTTCAACGCATTCACATTCAGCGGCAGCAAGTTGTTCTCGTTCTTCAGGAGGGTAATGGATCTCCGTGCCGCTTCCGCAGCCAACGCTCGATGTTCACTCGAGTTCGTAACCCGCACCGCGCGCTCGACCTCAACGTAAGGATTTTCAAACAAGCCGAGCAGAAACTTGGCGCGCAGGTTTCGAGTGACCGCCTGATTGACAGTCGCCTCGGAAACCCGTCCTTCTTTTACGAGCTGCAAAAGCGTGGGAAACGAATCAGGATCCGGAGTTTCCGCATCAACACCCGCTTCGATGGCGAGTTTTGCAGTTGTGAGTTTGTCTGGAGCTACGCGGTGCAGATCCATCATCTGTGGAATTGCGTAATAGTCAGAAACTACGTGCCCGGTAAAACCCCATTCCTCGCGCAGGAGCGTTTGCAGCAACCACTTGTTTGCGTGGGACGGCACGCCGTCGATTTCGTTATACGAAGGCATCACGCTCATGATGCCGGCTTCAGTCACCGCAGCCTTGAAGCTGGGTAAAAAATATTCACGCAAGGCTCGTTCTGAAAAGTAGACTGGTCCAATGTTAGTACCACTCTCGGGCTGTCCGTGCGCGGTGAAATGTTTTGCCGTAGCGATAACGTGATTTTCGTCAATACCGGGGCCGTTTCCCTGTAACGCTCTGACGATCGCGACCGCCATTCGCGACGTTAGATAAGGATCTTCGCCATAAGTTTCTTCCGTCCGGCCCCAGCGTGGATCCCGGGCAAGATCCAGGTTTGGACCAAGCACCTGATGACTTCCCCGCGCACGAGTTTCTACCGCACCGGCGGTAAAGACCTTTGCGATAAACTCCGGATCCCAGGTGGTCGCGAGCGCAATTGGTTGCGGAAAACTCGTGCTGCCCTTGGCCATGTGGCCGTGCAGTATCTCGTCGTGAAGAATCGCGGGAATGCCAAGTCGCGTGTTTTCGCGCAACCATTTCTGGACGTCGTTCGCGAACTTCGCTCCGGCGCGCGGATCTTTTCGTTCTCTTTGTCGCGCTATCTGGCCGATGCCGTATTTCATGACTTCAGCCGCTTTGGCCGGGGAGAAATCGCCGCGGTCAGTTGAAAAATCTGTTTGCGGATTGACCTGAGGCCGGCTGGCCCAAAGACAGGTCAGCTGCGCGACTTTTTCTTCGATCGTCATCCGCGAAAGTAGATCGGCCACACGCCGCTCAACCGGCAGACGGGGATTCTTGTAATCGGGTACCTTCTCCTGTGAATTCATTTGAGCAACAGGTAACCAGAATGAAGCAATGATCGCAACAGAGATGGTGAATGCAACAGTTCGCTTTTTTCTCAAGGAGTGTTCCTTCTTTGATGTTATAGAGTCCTGGCGCCTCAAGCGGAACGGTGACCGTCGTAGCCCGTAAATCCGTTATCTTCATCCGTCAAACCCCGCGCTTCACCATTCCAACGCTTTCGCCTTGTATTCAGCCAACGGCTTTGCGGCATGCTCAACGCCTCGCGGCAACGGCCGTTTCGCAAACGTCTGAAAGTAGAGCAAACACGCATCTCGCCACCAAACAGCATCACGCTCCTGAATCGCAAGCTTCTCAGCGATCGCCGCGTGTATCCCGGGATCGATTGCACCGGCGAGTGTGGCCCAGCTGGCCCGAGTGATTTTCACCCAATTGACGCCGCCTTGATAGTGCAACGCCAGCTCGTCCCAGAGTGTGCGGCCGGAATTCATCTTGTGATCCCACGAGACATGATGGAACCAAAGCAGAAACTTTTCTGGGCATCGCCGCACATCGGAAAACTGCTGCCGCACCGGCAGATGATACTGGCTCACTGTGTTGCTGCCAGTCTTCGTCCGATCAAACCCGATACCAAACGTATCCGCCTTGTGATAATAGACCGGGTTCCAATCCTCCCGTTTTTCGCTGTCCCACCACGGCGCCGGGCCATAATGATGCCCGCCCCACATTAAATGATGAAGCCCGAGCGGTGTCATGTAATTCACCACCGCCTCATGCGACTCGAGCATGAGGCGTACGATCGTCGACACTGCGCGAGCATCATGCGTGAGTGTCATCCTGGTCCATTCCGTCGCAATTTGCTCCGATGAAATTCGTGGATTCCACGCGAGACGACCAAAGGCGTACCAATTTGCTTGTAAGAAATTGTGCCCGGTCCAGTTTGAAGATGAGCCTGTATTTGCAACTCCGGCTATCCCGGTCAGGCGTTGTCGATACAGCGTTCCATCCACAACTTTAGTCACCGTTGAGCCTCTCCCGCGTGCGTATGTGTCTGAATCAAGAAACTCGCGCCACATCGACGCCAGAAACACGAAGTGGTTCGAGAAGCCGAGATACTCCTGCGTGATCTGTAGCTCCGGCATGAGCTGCGTGTTGGGCATGGCGCCGAAGAGAGGATGAAAAGGCTCGCGCGGTTGGAAGTCAATTGGTCCATTCTTCACCTGAAGCAGGACGTTTTGCGCAAACTTTCCGTCGAAAGGCTGAAGATTCTCGTACGCCGCTCCGGCGCGGTCGTAACCGGGCTTCATGTCGTAAACAAACGCTCGCCACATGACAATGCCATGGTGCGGCGCGAGCGCTGCTGCCAACATGTTTGCGCCGTCAGCGTGAGTGCGGTTGTACGTTCGTGGACCAGGCTGGCCTTCGCTGTTTGCTTTGACCAGAAAACCGCCGAAGTCTGGAATCGCCTTGTAGATCTCGTTGACCTTCTGCTTCCACCATTGAATCACGGCTGGATCAAGCGGATCCGCAGTTGGCAACTTGCCCAGCTCAATCGGCGCTGAAAATCGCGGAGAGAGGTAGACGCGAATTCCAAACGGACGGAACACATCGGCAATGGCCGCAAACTTGTTGATATATTTTTCCGTGAGGAACTCGGAATTAGCATTCACGTTATTGAGGACTGATCCGTTGATGCCGATCGAAGCATTCGCTCTCGCGTACTCGAGCAATCGCGGGTTGCTGTCGATTTTCATCCATAACGACGTCCCGGCATAACCTCGTTCAATGCTGCCGTCAATGTTGTCCCAGTGGTTAAGCAGCCGCAGCTTCAACGCTGGACGCCGGTCTATCTGCAAACGATCAATTGGCTGTTCAGTTTGCAGCAATCGCAGAAAATGAAACGTGCCGTAGAGCGTTCCGATATCGCTTGTTGAAGCAATGACGATAACGTCGCGATTACCATTTCTGATAGTGCGAATTCGAAAGCCTTCCGGGCCAAGTTTCTGCAATTCCGCTTGCCATTGCAGTTTGCGAATCAACGTGGAAGTGTGCGGAAGTCCAACGATAACGGACGCGTCGTCGCTATCTCCAATGTCGACCGGCCTTCCGAGTAATCCAGTGCATGCTCTACTGAGTTCGTTATTAATTACATCAAACGTCACAGACTTCCCCTGGACCGCAATCGATTTGATTCGTTCTCGATAAACATCCAGAGATCGCGATGGTAGCTGTTCATATCGCAACCACAAACGCGAACCATCATCCGCCTTCACACTCGACGCACAAACAAGAACACAGCCACTAAAAAGCAGAAGTGTCACAAAACACTTGCACGCCTTAACCAAAATCGTTTGTGGTGTTCGTGCCTTTTTGTGGCTCACATTACACCGTGTTTACGAAGAAATTCTCGAATTTTGGCGTAGCTATCGCTCATCTCCTGGCGACTGAAGCCACCGTGCTTGCGACCGCGAATGCTCACCAACTGGTTCGGCACTCCCGCCTGGTCCAACAAGGAATGCAAACGAACCGCGTGGCTGTACGGCGCAACGTCATCATCCTGACCATGTATGGTAATGATTGGCGGCAGCCCAGCGCGCACATAATTAACTGGCGAAAGTTGTTTCGCAAGCTGTTGGCTATTACTCATACTTCCAAACCACTCGCGCGCGTAGTTTTTCGCGTTTGGACCTTCAAGTAGATCGGCAACGTCACCGATTCCAAACCAGTTAACAATCGCCGCCACTTTTATTTCCGGAACATTTGCAGTATTCCATCGCGCAGCACCGTCGATACTACACTGACGATCAAAGACACTGTCGGCCGGCAACATGCCCGTGATTAAAGACAAGTGACCTCCGGCAGACGTTCCCGTCAAAACAAACTTCGATAAATCAAGTGAATACTCACGCGCATGGTTCGTAATCCAGCGGAGGGCACAGCGCGTGTCTTCAACAGCCGCAGGCGCTGGCGACTGGTGTCCGGTTCGATACTCAACGTTAACAGCGGACCACCCCATCGCGAGGTACGGAAGCAGATAAAGAACATTGCGTTCCTTTTGTCCATCAACCCAACCACCACCGTGAAAAAGGATCAGCGTCGGCGTCGGGTTGGTCCTGTTTTTGGGGAG
>DAIOGT010000044.1:0-28708 GCA_036745095.1 Pyrinomonadaceae bacterium | reverse complement strand
CCTGCGACGCATCGCCGGTGTGGTAGTAATCCACCCGCATCGTCGGCGGCGCCGCGAGCACGGTTCCAGTAAATAGGAAAACGATGGCAACAGCGAGTACGAGTTTGTTCATGACACGGATAATACAAATGAAATCAGAGTTATGTCATCCACGTTAATCCCTTGCACATGCTATACTCTTGCGATTTATGGCTAGTGTCCTGGAGATCATCCCACTCGGCGGTATCGGCGAGTTTGGAATGAATTGTATGGCTGTGCGCTACGGCGACGAGATGCTTATTCTCGACGCCGGAATGGGCTTTCCCGAGGAATCTGCTTACGGCGTAGACGTTTCAATCCCAAACTTCGACTTTCTCGACGAGTATCGCGACGATATCACCGCGATCATCCTCACACACGGGCACGAAGATCATCTGGGCGCGCTGCCGTACATTCTGAAGCGATTCAACGTCCCGGTTTACTGTTCTCATTTCACGGCCGGTCTGGCTGAAAGCAAACTCGAAGAACACGACCTGCTCGGCGACGTATTGCTGCATCGCGTCGAGCCGCGCGACGTTGTCGATCTTGGCTCCTTTCAGGTCGAGTTCATACGCGTTTCGCACTCGCTCGTCGATTGCTTTTCACTCGGCATCAAGACTCCGGTCGGCACAATCATTCACACGGGCGACTACAAAGTCGATGAGACGCCAGTGATCGGTGAACCTATCGATCTGCGCTCGTTCCGTCGCTATGGGCAGGACGGCGTTCTCGCTCTGCTATCCGATTCGACAAACGCCACGGTCCCGGGTCGCACTCCCTCAGAGCGCGCGGTGATTCCGGCGTTTGAAGAGATCTTTTCTGAGTCGAAGGGTCGCATCGTCGTCGCGGCGTTCGCTTCGTCGATTCATCGTTTACAGATCGTGCTCGACGTCGCGCAACAGTTTAATCGACACGTTTGTGTGCTCGGTCGTTCGATGCAGAAAAACGTCGAGGTCGCGGATCGACTCGGCTATCTCGATATACCAGACGGGCTGCTCGTCTCGCTGAACGAAGCGAAGACGATGAACGACGACGAGATCGTCTTTCTGGTCACCGGATCGCAGGGCGAATCACGCGCCGCGCTCTCGCAGATGGCGACGCAGAGTTACAAGGGACTCATGATCGAAGAGGGCGACACGGTGGTGTTGTCGGCGCGCATCATTCCCGGCAACGAACGATTGATCTCCCGCATGATCGGATTCATGTACAAGCGGGGGGCAAACATCATTGAAGAGAAGCGCCGCCTCGTACACGTCAGCGGGCACGCTTCGCAGGAAGACATACGCATTCTGACGGAAGCTGTGCGTCCGAAGTTCGTAGTGCCGATACACGGCGAGTACCGCATGCTCTTCCGACACAAGGAGTTTGTCAAAAATCATCTTGGTTATGCCGAAGAGAACATCGTTCTCATCGAGAACGGTGACGTGCTCGAGCTTGACGGTGAGCGCGCTGCGATCATCGATAAGCGTGAGATTGGACGCACGTTCATCGACGAGAGCGGGTTCAAAGAAATCGACAGCGAGACCGTGCGCGAACGGAAACAGCTCGCTTACGAAGGCACTGTCACGGTAGTGGTGACAGTTGATGAAGAGACAGGCGAGCTGGACGGTGAGCCGCAGATCATTGCGCGCGGTGTGCGTGGGATGGGTGCGGAGAATGGCTTCGCGGGACGCTCTGTCATGGTTGAAGATGCCAAGCGTATCGTGACGGCGGCGATTGCGGGAGCGTCGCGACAGACGCTGTCTGACGAGTCGCTTTTAAAAGAGCACGTGCGGGTGGAGTTGAAGCGTTTTATTCAGAAGCAGACCGGCGCCAGGCCGGTCATCACGCCTGTAATAGTTCTGATCTAAAGGCCACGGATTGGACGGATATTGGACTGACAAAGTCGTGATGATCACCGGCGCCTCTTCCGGGATCGGGAGAGGATTGGCGCTCGAGATTGCGGCGCGCGGTGGGCATCTCGGTTTGTTGGCACGTCGCGAAGATCTACTCAACGAAATCGTCAATGAGGCCCGCGCGCGCAACGTTAAAGCAGTTGCTGCGACCGCGGACGTGCGCGATGCGAACGCCGTCAGGGAAGCCGCTGATCACTTTCGCAAAGAACTTGGACCAGTCGACATACTCATCGCGAATGCAGGAATCGGTACGTCTGATCACGCGGTTCGACTCACGCCTGAACACGCGGCCAACGTCATCGGAATCAATGTCCTCGGCGCGGTGAATAGCGTTGCGGCAGTGCTGCCTGAAATGGTCGAGCGCAAACAGGGACGGCTGGTCGCGATCTCGAGTCTCGCTGCGTATCGCGGACTCGCGAAGTCAGCGGCTTACTGCGCGAGCAAAGCAGCACTCTCGTCGTATTTCGAAAGTCTTAGAATTGATCTGCGCCATACGGGTGTGGGTGTGACGATCATTCATCCGGGCTTTATCAAAACCGCACTCACCGCAGGACGCGAAGCGAAGATGCCGTACCTGATGGAACTCGACTACGGTGTGAAGAAGATTGTTTGGGCGATCGAGCGTGAAAAGAAGACTTACGCTTTTCCCTGGCAACTCGCGACGATCGTACGCGCCGGCAGGCTGATGCCGGTGGCGATGTATGACTGGATTGCGGAGCGGAACTCTTTTCGAGAATAGAAACCCAGAATGACCATTCTTCAAGCTATCTTCCTCGGCCTCGTCCAGGGTCTGACGGAATTCATCCCTGTTAGCTCGACCGCCCATCTCGTTTTTGCAGCACGCCTCGTGAATCTTTATGGCGGCGCTGATAAAACACTGCAAGCCGAACAGACCACGGCCACGATCGCCGTCATTCAACTCGGCACACTGCTCGCCGTTTTGATCTACTTCACCCGCGACATCGTGAATATCGTTCGCGCGTTCGTGACAGATCATCTGGCAATGCTCCGTGCGCGCAATGAAGCAGTTCGGCCAAAGCTCTCGCCAGACGCGTGGCTCGGCTGGCTCGTGATCATCGGTTCGCTGCCGGTGGGCACAGTCGGGCTGCTGTTGAAGAAACAGATCGAGGGACCGTTTACGAAAAACCTTTGGGTGATCGCGACGATGATGATCGTCGTCGGCATTTTGCTGATGATTGCCGAGTTAGTAGGGAAAAGAGATCACGCCATGGACCAGCTTCGTGTCCGCGACGCACTCGCCGTGGGCTCAGCGCAGGTGCTGGCGCTGCTCCCCGGTTCGAGCCGGTCCGGATCGACGATCATGGGAGGCTTGTTTGCCGGCCAGACGCGTGAGACGGCGGCGCGATTCTCGTTTCTCCTATCAATCCCGGCGATTGCCGCGAGTGGATTGCTGGAGCTGAACGAGGCGATCGAGAAGCTGCCCGCCGGAAGCTATGGCGCGCTAATAGTGGCGACGGTAGTGTCAGGCGTCGTGGGTTATGCCTCGATCTGGTTTTTATTGCGGTATCTAAAGACGCATTCCACCGGCGTGTTCATAGTGTACCGCGTGATCGTGGGCGGTTTGATCCTCGCTGCGCTGGCGTTCGGATATGTGTCGGCAGGTATTTAGCCACGGATGCCGTGGATTGATGTAAACTGATTGAGCCCTCCTCATTAATGCCAAATAAAGGGTGGTGATTTTGTAATGAGTGAGACTCAGCGACCGCGAAGCCCGCGAGTTCCAGTCGAGTTCGCTTTGGATGTGGAGGGAACAGATACGTCGGGCAAATCTTTTACAGCAAAGGCCAAGGCCGTCAAAATCAGCCACGGAGGCGCGACGCTCCTCGTGGACGTTGATGTCGCGATTGGTTCGCAGGTAAAGTTGGTGCCGCCGTTCGGTCAAAAGCTGGACGCCGAAGTGAACGGTTCCTGGATTGACGACATCGACGGCAATCGCCGTATCGGAGTCAAACTCCTCGATGCTCATGGATGGTTTGCGGAATAATTGCCGCACAAAGGCACAAAAGCACAAAGTAAGAAATGCAAATGGAGTGGAGCCCGACCAAATCTTCATTAATAAATTTGTGCTTTTGTGCCTTTTTGTGGCTACTATGAACTAAATGAAAGCCAAACGCTGGATCGTGCGTGAGCATGATGCCGAAAGGGCCGCCTCACTGGCACGCGTTCTGGGTGTCTCACCAATCCTGGCTGCTCTTCTCATAACCCGCGGTTACGCCGACGAGCGCGCCGCCCGAGTGTTTCTTTCTCCAACTTACGATCAACTTCACGAGCCTTATTCCATGCTCGGCATGAAAGAGGCCGTCGCCCGCCTGCAACGCGCAATCGAAACACGCGAGCCGATCCTGATCTATGGCGATTACGACGTTGATGGAACTACGGGAACCGCAGTGTTGCTGCGCGCGCTCAAACTGCTCGGCGCAAACGCCGGCTTTCACATTCCACATCGCTTCACGGAAGGTTATGGCATTCAACAGGCCGCACTCGAGAAAGCAGTCGCTGATGGTTACAAGCTCGTAGTCAGTATCGATTGTGGCATTCGCGCGCACGAGCCGCTTTACTGGGCGCGCGACAATGGTCTCGACGTGATCATTACCGATCACCACTTGCCAGACGAAAAAGAAGGTGCGCCGCCAGCATTCGCCGTGCTCAATCCAAACCAGGCCGGCTGCCCTTATCCTGACAAAAACCTCGCGGGAGTCGGAGTCGCTTTCAAGCTCGTGCACGCGTTGTTCAGGGAACACGGGCGAGACGCGCAAGTACCCGCGTTCATGAAGGTTGTGGCGATCGGGACAGTCGCTGACGTCGCGAAATTAGTCGGCGAAAACCGCACCATCGTGTCCATCGGATTGAAGGACCTGGCCCGCGTGGCGAATCCCGGTTTACGTGCGTTGATCAACGTTGCCGGTTGCGGAGACGGCAAGGGCATGACAGCATACGATCTCGGGTTCCGGCTTGGACCACGAATAAACGCCGCCGGCCGCATGGACGCGGCGAGCGCGGTGGTTGAGCTCTTTGATACTCGTGACTCAGAAACGGCGCGCCGGCTCGCGAACCATCTCGACGCACGCAACGAGGAACGTAAGACGGTGCAACAGCAGATCATCGATCTCGCTGTCGCGGAAGTGAAGGATCCGAAGGATTGTTATGTCGCCGTGATTTCTGGCGAGGGATGGCATCGCGGCGTTATCGGCATAGCGGCGTCGAAGATTGCGGAGCGACTGAATCGTCCGTGCGTCGTGTTGTCAGTCGATGGCGAGATGGCCCACGGTTCCGGACGAAGCATCGAGGCATATCATCTCTTGAACGGGTTGACCGCATGCGCGGATCTGTTTGAGAAGTTTGGCGGTCACTCGCACGCGGCCGGTATAGCTATTCGGGCCGATCGGATTGCGGAGTTTCGGCGGCGTTTGAACGAGCATGCGGCCTCCTGTTTGACAGCGGACGATCTCGAGCCGCACGTGCATATCGATCTTGAGGTCCCGGCGGAGACTGTTACGTTTTCTCTGGCGCGAGAGCTGGACGCATTGGAGCCTTTTGGCGCCGGTAATCCGCGTCCGGTGTTTATGACGAAGAACTTACGTTGTTTATCAGAGCCGAACGTTATTAAGGATCGGCACTTGAAGTTAAGACTCGCGGGGCCGCAAAACCGCCCGCTAGAAGCAATTTGGTGGAATTGCATCGAGACGGCGGGGGAAACTCCGCAGTTGAACGGCAGCATCGAACTCGCTTACACGATTGAGACTAGTCCATGGAATGGCGACTTTAAGATGCAGTTGAACGTCGTGGATGCGAGAGTAATTTAACCGCGGATTATACGGATTAAAAACCGGATGCAGGAAATAAACCGCAAACGTGCTATTGCGCTTGGCCTACGAGCCAGAGTGCCGATGATCACGCGTCTCCTCGCGTTTGCGCTTGCCCTGTCCGGCATGACTGTCGTCGGCATCTCGTATTACAAGCTGCGGAACGTCGAGAAGTTCAAAGCGAAGTCTGAAAAGCCGGAACTCTCGAAGGAAGTGAAAGGCGTTGTCGAAGGTTACGAGCAACGCGTCACCAAAGACGATCGCTTGTACCTGTGGGTAAAAGCCTCGCGCGACATCACCTTCTCAGATGATCATCACGAGCTCGAAAACGTCAGCGTGGCGGTCTACCCTCCTGAAGGTGAAACTCCCGATCAGATCTCAGCCGCCCGCGCGATCTACGAACCTCAAGGCAACATCATTTCCTTTCATGGCAACGTCAAGATCGAGACGAAGGAAAAGCTGAAAGTGGGAACTGAGTCACTCTCGTTCGATCAGAACAGCGGTGTGGCGCATAGCGATTCGCCCGTCTTTTTCGAGCGTGAGAACGTGTCGGGCACGTCCACCGGTGCCGTTGTCGAACAAAAGACGAAACGACTCGAGCTGAAAAAAGACGTCCATTTGACGATCGCGCCCGGACAATCAGCAAAATCTCCGCGTGCACAGCCGGTGACGATCAAGGCCGCGCACGGAACGTTCGACCAGCAGTCAATGCAGCTCGCGTTCGCGGGCGGCGCGACTGTCGAACAGGAGAGCGACGTGCTGAGCGGCGACAACGTTACTGCGTTCATCAATCAGCAGAAACGTCTGGAGCGAGCTGAGATCAGGGGCAACTCGTACCTGCGCGTCGTCGATCCGGGACGTGCCGCTGAGGTCCATTCGCTCAACATGGACTTCTTCATGGACAAGGATCAACTGCTCGAACGCGCACTCGCCACCACGAACGTGACCGCACGCACGCTCGAAGGCGATTCCGACGTTCAAATCACTGGAAGCAACTCGATAGAGGTGATGTTTCAGGCCGTCAAAGACGCGAGCCTTCTAAAACAGATGAATGCCGGCGGTCGCTCCGTGATCACGATGAGCGCGCCGAAGTCGAAGGCAAACGATCCGCGCGCCGCGAACAAGCGTCTCACCGCCAATGAGGTAAAACTCTTTTGGCGCACGACCGGGCGCGATCTGGAGAAGGCCCAAGCGAATGGCGACGCGGAGTTGTTTATCGAACCAGTCGTCAGCAGCACACGCGCGGAACGCAAGAAACTCAATGCGCCACAGTTTGATTGTGATTTCTTCGAAGCCGGAAATCTCGTGCGCACTTGCAAGGCAAGCGGCGGCTCAAAAGCCACGCTCGATCCGATGCAGCCGGCGCCGGATCGCGGCACACGCACACTTACGTCGCAAAACATGACCGCTGTGTTTTTGAAAGACACGCAGGATGTCGAGCGAGTTGATGCCCAGGGCGACGGGAAGTTTAATGAAAACGATCGCAACGGTGTCGCTGCAAACGTGTCGTATGTCGCAGCGGATCAAACTGTCAGACTCCGTGGCGGCGATCCGACCGTTTGGGACTCTCGTGGCCGCACAAAAGCGATCGAGCTCGACGCTGATCTCGCTAACAACGTCTCATACGCGCGCGGCCGGACCACCACAACCTACTACAGCCAGGAACAGACCAACGGCGCCACGCCTTTCTCAAAGACGAAGAGTCCGGTTTACATCGCGAGCGAGCGCGGTGAGTTTCGTCACCAGAGTGGTCATGCGATTTATTCGGGGAACGCTCGGGCCTGGCAGGACGACAACTACGTGCGCGGTGACAAGCTCGTGATCTACATGAACGACAAGCGAATGGAAGCGAGCGGCCATGTTCAATCAGCGATCTACAACGCGAAGCGGCGCGTAGAGAACAACAACACAGTCGTTCCTGTCTTTGCGTCCGCTGATTCGATGTTCTATTCGGATCCGGATCGCACGATCAAGTACGAAGGCAACGTGGACATCAAGCAGGGAACGGATCGACTCACGAGCGGCGTCGCGGATGTTTATCTCTCAAAAGAAAACAACGAGATGGAGAAGACGATCGCACAGCGAAATGTCGTGTTGACGCAGCCGAACAGAAAGGGAAGCGGAGACTGGGTCGAATACACTACCGCAAACGAGATCGCGATTCTCAAGGGAAGTCCCGCGCGTGTTGAGGATATCGAGCAGGGCAACACGGAAGGCGGTCGTTTGACGCTCTCGGTGCGGGACGGTAAAGTCACCGCCGACGATGCTCGTGGTCCACTTTCGCCAGGCCGCGTGCGCTCTACCCACAGAATCAAAAAACAACCTTGAAGCAGCTAGCCCCACACGAACGCAGATGAACGCTGATAGTGCGCTGCGCAGCGCTCATCTCGTGAAACATTATGGACGACGCCGTGTAGTTGATGACGTTAGTTTGCAAGTCAACAAAGGCGAGGTTGTTGGTCTGCTGGGCGCGAACGGGGCCGGCAAGACTACAACGTTCTACATGATCGTCGGTCTCGAGCGTCCCGACTCCGGCAACGTTCTGCTGGGCGAGCAGGACCTCACGAAACTTCCTATGTACCTGCGCGCGCGACTCGGCATCGGCTATCTGCCGCAGGAACCGTCAGTCTTCCGCAAAATGACAACCGCGCAGAACATCCTCGCGGTACTCGAAACCACTGGTCTGCGTCGTCGCGAACAACTGAAGCGTCTCGAGGAGCTACTTGAAGAATTTGGTATCGCGCACGTGCGAAACACGCGCGGCGATGCGCTTTCTGGTGGTGAACGAAGACGCACTGAGATAGCCAGAGCGCTCGCTACTGAACCGCAATACATTCTTCTCGACGAGCCGTTCGCCGGCATCGATCCAAAAGCAGTAGATGATATTCAAAATGTAATACTGTATCTTCGAAATCGTGGTATTGGAATACTCGTCACCGATCACAACGTGCGCGAAACTCTCGGCGTCACGGACCGCGCTTATATAATGGCGGAGGGCAAGATCTTCCGCTCCGGACACCCACGCGAACTGACTGAAGACTCAGAAGTACGCCGGCTTTACCTCGGCGAAAAATTTCGTATGTGATTGTTTACACTTTTGTGTTTTACTGGACCTGTTTGTGGCAGAGAATCTGCCACAGCGAACGCTGATCGGTTATAATCCTCCCCGTGCGGCTCCAAGCCGCGATAATACGAAAAGAAGAAGAATTGTTAGGCATCTGATCTGAGGAATGTCTCTTAAGTTAACTACCAGCCTTTCCCAACGACTCGTACTGACGCCGCAGTTGCGCCAGCGCATCGAGATGTTGCAAATGACGTCGCTCGAGCTGAGCGATCTCATTCAGCAACAGTTGTTGGAAAATCCTGTACTCGAAGAAGTGCCGACGCAGGAGGAGGTGCAGGAGATTGCAGAGAAGGTGCTCGATCATCTCGCGAGCGCCGACGCGAATTCATTTGAAGAAAGTGCTCCTGAACCCGGCAGTCCGTCGACAAATGGCTCAGGCGATGCGGATGTTTTATCCAGTTTGCCCGCCACAGACGGTGATGGTGATGGCGGCGAAGTCATCACGGCCCCGGAACATGAAGACGGAGGTTCGGACGAAGCCGTCACTGACGACGCTCAGCGCGATGCGTTCGAGGAAATCGACTTCGGCCGCGAGTTTCAGGACTATCTCGATCCCGGTTACAAAACCCAGGAGATCGAATACAAGGAAGACGCTCCCACCTTCGAACAATTTCTAACACGGCCACCATCACTTGCTGAACATCTCGAGTGGCAACTCAACATGAGTTCACTCAGCAATGAGATTCGCGATGTGGCGGTGTGCGTTATCGGAAATCTCAATGCGGATGGTCGTCTCAACGCCACGAACGAAGAGATCGCGGCGATGGAGAAAGTTTCGGAAGAGCTTGTGGAGCGCGCACGGCAGGAAGTGATGCGTCTCGATCCCGTAGGTTGCGGCGCGCGCGACGTCAAGGAATGTTTGCTGGTCCAGCTCGAAGTTTTGGGTGAGAGCGACCGGCTGGCGGCGAAGTTGATTAGCGAACACTTTTCGGATCTGCAACAACACAAGCTGCCGCACTTATCGAAACAGATCGGTATCGATGTCGAGACGCTGCTCGAAGAGCTACAGTTTATCCGTACTCTCGATCCGTATCCCGGCCGTCGTTATTCATCAGACGAGCCGATTCTGATCAGTCCGGAAATTTACATCGAGAAGCTCGACGAGAACGACGACGAATACATCATTTACTTTGCCGATGACGGCAGCCCGCGCCTGCGCGTGAGCCAGCAGTATCAACAGATGCTGAGCCAGGGCGTCAGTAACGAGACGAAAAGTTTTATTCGCGAGAAGATGCGTTCGGCAGTCGATCTGCTGCGCAACATCGAACACCGCCGCCAAACGATCTACAAGGTGGTCGAGTCGATAGTGCAACGTCAGCGGGACTTTTTGGACCACGGCGTGCAACACATCAAGCCGATGATGTTGAAAGACATCGCTGAAGACATCGGCATGCACCTTTCGACGGTGTCGCGAGTGGTGAATCGAAAATACGCGCACACGCCCCAGGGAGTAATCGAGCTGCGGCGGTTTTTCACCGAGGGCATGCTGAACGAAGATGGCGAGGAGATCTCGACCCGTATTATCAAGTTGAAAATTAAGAAATTAATTGAAGAAGAAGATTCACATAATCCCATAACGGACGATCAGGTAGTTAAAATCCTGGCTAAGGATGGAATCAAATTATCGCGTAGGACAGTCGCGAAGTATCGCGATCAAATGCAGATCCCCGGGTCGCGCGAGCGTCGCGCAGTCGTGTAGAGCCCCTCTAAGCACGGCGCGAAATCAGGTTTTAGTAATATTTCTGTTGCGTCAGCCTGACCCGAGATCTCGGCGGGCCGCGCATTGGTATCTTTTCCACTGGTTGGAGGAGGGAAACGACTGATGAAATTTGAATACACGGGCAGACACGTGGAAGTTTCGCCGGGAATACGGCGTCACGTGGAAGATCATTTCAAGAAACTCGATCATATCTTCAACGACGACACGACCCTCAACACGCACATAATCATCGATGTCGAGAAAAATCGTCAGATCGGCGAAATAATCGTTAACTGGCGTGAGCACACGTTGACGGCGAAAGATACAAACGCCGACATGTACATGGCGCTGACGCGCGCGATGGCGAAGATAGAGAAGCAGGCAGTCAAACTCAAAAAGAAGATCATCGACCGGAGCCAGAGCGGCAAATCTGTAAGTCGGATCGCACCGCAACCGGATGGAAATCTGGAAGCTACGCCTGGTCCGCCGCGCATCATTCCCGCGCGCCGCTACGCCGTCAAACCGATGACGGCCGAGGAAGCCGCGCTGCGTTTGTCAGATGAAACGGATCAGTTTTTAGTGTTTCGCGATGCCGACACATCGCGCCTCGGAGTTATCTACAAACGAAACGACGGCAACTACGGCCTCATCGAACCATAAAAATCTAGCCGCGGATTACACTGATCTGTGTAATCCGCGGCTAAAACATTTCCTCAACGGACACCGAGTATGTGAACCGCCCAGACGATGCAGTCGCCTTGTGACGAATACCTCACCCGGTAACTGAGTCCTCCTCCGGCTGCAAGGAACTGGCCGTTCCCAAACACATCCGTGTGAGAATCCCACAACTTGTTCAATGGCTCGCCGTCGTAACCATTCCAATCCGAGTCTCTGTTAAGGCCTCCGCCATCACCCTTGATCTGAATCGACCCTAACGTGATCGGATTCTCGATCCACGTTCGCTCGTCGCTGATGCCGGGAATGGATCTGAGCCCGCAGTTACTAACACCAACCTGACCGTCCGCGCCGATCCGGCTGTGTTTTAAATTCGGCAGGTTGCCGTTGATGGCCGGGAAGGTCGGGTGTGTGACCGAATGCGCCCCGAAGAACATCCGTGGTCCAAGTGAGACGTAGATTTGCGCCGATCGCGGAATGCAGGGGTTTGAATAAAACACGATCAGACTGGCGCCTTCGGAAAGCGTCAATGCATTCCCCGGAGCAGGACAGTTCCCATCGCCCCACGGACAGCGACCGTTAGTAATCGCCGACTTCAGACCTCGAATGCGATAGTCGCCATTGATTCCGGGAACGATTTGACCCGAGACGTTCGCTATGTAGCCGAAGAACTGGCCGTTCGCATTCCAGCACGGCTGTGGCGCAGCGCCAAAAGAGTTACCGCTGACGGTTACTTCCTGGCAGACAGGTCCAAAGCCGATGGTATACGGAGCCAGCGCCGGTGGTGCGGCAATCTCACCCCAGACGAGCACGGCGCTCAACAGCGTCGAGCCCGGCGGTACGCCGCGTAACCTGATGGTCCCGTGTCCCGCATTTCGCGTTGATACGCCCGCCACCACGTGATCGATTCCACCCGGTAACGGAATCGGAACGTGCTTGAAGGACACGGGAACCCGGCTTGCGGCCACCGCGTCACTGTCGCCGCTTTGTTCCGCTGCCGCGCGTTTTTCGACTTCATCCGCATCGAGATAGAGATCCACGTCTGTTTCCGCGGATGTCTCGTTGGCGACGACCTTGCTGAAGCCCTCACCCTGATCGCCCTCTGCTAACTCTGCTATTGTTATCGTATCGCCGTTATCGACTTTCTGTGCTGACACAGTGTCTGAGACCACACCCAGTGGGGTCTGTTGGATTGAACTCATCGTCGCGGCGAGGACCAGGAGGCCCAGCACCACGAGCATCGATAATAGTCTGCGTATTCGCATTGTGTTCTCCTTTTCCGGCACACGTGTAGGTCCATCACTCGATGAGCCCTTGCTCATTTGAGTGACAATCATTTGCGGCACAGTCAGACGAACGCTCGCCTGATGTGAGTCTGCTGGTTTCGAGTTAGTTCTTTACATGGCTTACTACTGCAATGTGGGCAAAGTCTGTGATCGTAAGGGAGGTAAGGAGCCCGGTCTTGGACCACTTCGGACCGTAAGGTCTTTCCAGGTTTTGCGGGCGATGGGATTTAGACTATAACGGTGAATCAGTGATGACAAGAAAACTTCTTAGCCAGTTTTTGCTATTCATTGGCGAACATTTATTGGGTCGGTTTTTGACTAAGTTATTCCTCATATTTTCTTTCGCGTAGTAAACTGTCTGCATCGATGCCCGGCCAAACCACCAGCGCACAACCTGACGTCAGGAACCATATCCCCGACATCGTAATCATCACCGGCTTGAGTGGCTCTGGAATGTCTTCCGCCACGAATGCCTTTCAGGATCTCGGATACTTCTGTGTCGATAATCTACCGATCACGATGTTGCCGACGTTTGGACGTCTCGTTACCGACGACGAGGAGAAGGGAATCAGGCGTGCTGCACTCGTGATCGACATTCGCGAGGGCGGGTTTCTCGCTGACTTTGGCAAACAACTCAAGGCGCTGCGAGCTTCAGGCTTGAAGGTGAGCGTGCTTTTCTTTGAAGCTTCCGACGACGTCCTACAGTATCGCTTCAGCGAAACGCGGCGCCCTCATCCAGCTGAAAAAGGTCAGGGACTACTCGCTGCAATCAGAGACGAACGGCAGGCGATGTCGCGCATTCGTGCTCTTGCCGATCAGATTATCGATACTTCGGACCACACGGTTCACACGCTGCGCAGTTTCCTGCTCGAGCGTTTTAGTCTGGACCGAGAAGGCGCGCCTATGCGCGTTCAGGTGATGAGCTTTGGTCACAAGTATGGCAACCCGGGCGACTTGGAGTTATTGTTTGACGTGCGACACCTGCCGAACCCGCACTTCATTCCCGAGTTGAAGCGTTTGTCGGGTCACGACAGCCGAGTAGTCAAGTTTCTGCGTTCACAGGAAGAAGTGAACGAGACGTTAACGCGGTTTACTGATTTGCTTTCGTACCTGTTGCCGCTCTACAAACGTGAGGGTAAGTCGTACGTGACGGTCGGAATTGGCTGTACAGGTGGGCGTCATCGCTCGGTAATGATCGCGAATGCGCTGGCGCGTTCATTGCGACGCGCGGGATTCGACGCTCATGCGTCGCATCGCGACGTGCGCAAACACAACAGAAGATGAGCACAGAAAAAAGAATAGCAGGCGTGATCGTGAGTCACGGACAACTCGCCGGAGAGCTGCTGGCCGCGGCCGAGATGATCGTGGGACCTATCTCACACATCGCCGCCGTTTCCATCGGTTGGCACGATGACGTCGATGCCGCACGAGATGAAGTGCAGCGAGCGATCACACGCGTGTCGCAGGGCGCGGGTGTGTTGTTGTTGACTGATATGTTTGGCGGCACGCCCACGAACATCGCCTCGATGTTTCTCGAAGAGGGCGCCGTTGAAGTGTTAACCGGAGTAAACCTGCCGATGGTGATCAAGCTCGCGACCGCGACGACGGAAGATTCACTTGCCGACATAGCACCAAAGATTCGCGACCAGGGGCGACAAGGCATTTATCTCGCCGGCGCCTTGCTCGAACCGCCAGGCAAAGCCGGAGCTGATTGAAAGTGGCTGAACGAAGGGTCCAGGTCACCAGCCGTCTCGGTCTTCACGCACGCGCCGCCGCGAACCTCGTACGCGTCGCGAGCCAGTTCCGAAGCAGTCTCACCATTAAACGTTTAGACGGCAACGCCGAGGCGGATGCGAAGTCGATTCTCAGCATACTGACGCTGGCTGCGAGTCGTGGCACAGAGTTGAGAGTAGTCGCTGAAGGTGTCGATGAGCAGGAAGCACTCGATGCGGTTGTTGGTCTGTTCTCGCGCGACTTTGACGAAACGGAAAAGATCGACGGCGAACGCTTCGTTCGCGCAACGACGGAGCTGCGTTGCAAGGGCCTCGGTGTTTCGGATGGCGTCGTGATCGGTCGCGTGCTGCGATTACAGGAAGGCACGCACGAGATTTACCGCGCACACATTGGGGACGCGGACCTGGAGCGTGAGCGCCGGCGTTTCCGCGAGGCCGTCAGGCTTTCGCGGCGACAGCTCGAAGCGATCAAGCATCGCGCTGAAAAAGAGCTCGGTCGCGGTCACGCCTACATCTTCGACGCACACCTGCTTTTTCTACAGGACGCTAAGCTCACGCGCGATGTGGAAGACTATATCGTCAAAGAGCATTCGAATGCTGAATGGGCCGCAAAGGTCGTCGGCGATCGCCTGCTCTCGATCTACACGCAGATCAACGATGAATACCTGCGCGAGCGTGGTTCTGACATTGAAGACGTGATCCAGCGACTGCTCGCGAACCTCACGGGCGAGGGACCGAAGTATCCGAATCTTTCGGAGGACGCGGTGATAGTTTCGACCGATCTGCTGCCCTCAACGATCGCTGAGCTAAATCTAAATCACGTGAAAGCGATCGCCACGGATGCGGGTGGTTGGACTTCGCACATGGCCATCATCGCGCGCGGGCTGGGGCTTACGGCAGTCGTCGGCCTGCGTGATTTCTACCAGCGCACTCGCACCGGCGATCAGATCATTGTCGATGCTCACCAGGGCGAAGTGATCCTCCATCCGGCGCCTGAAACCGTCGAACAATTCCAGTTTCGAGTTCACGCTCCGCCGCCTCCGGTGGCCAGGCAGACAAAGCTAGAATGTGGACCAGTAGTGACTCGCGACGGCGTACATATCTCCTTGCGTGCGAATGTTGAGTTACCGGCGGAGTTTCAGGCGGTGCGTGATTTTGGAGCGTGCGGCGTGGGCTTGTTTCGTTCCGAATTTCTCTTGTCGCGCCCGGGAATGATGAGCTCGGAGGACGAGCAGTACGAGATCTACAAAGCTCTCGTCGAGGCAGCCGGCGAATACGGCGCGATTGTCCGACTGTTTGATGTTGGTGGAGAGTTTGGGCCGGACTTGAAGGAGCGCGAGCGCAACCCCGCGCTCGGTTTGCGCGCGGTCCGTTTTAATCTGCGTCACAAGCCGATCATGCGCACGCAGGTTCGTGCGATTTTGCGTGCGGCTGCTGCGGGACCGCTCGGTCTTGTGATTCCGATGGTCGCGGATGTTGGTGATGTTCGACTTGCAAAGCGTGTGATTGAGGAGGAGGTTGAGCGCCTCGCGAGCGAGAACGTCGCATTTGCCACCGTGCAGATAGGGGCAATGATCGAAGTTCCGTCTGCTGTGCTGACGGCCGAGAAGATCGCGAGTGAAGTAGACTTTTTTGAGCTGGGCACAAACGATCTGGTCCAATACACACTCGCGGTTGATCGCGGGAACGATAAGGTCTCCGAGTGGTTCCGCACGCTGCACCCGGCGGTGCTTTACGGGATTAACCGCACCATCGAGGCGGCGAAGCAGGCGCAAATCCCCGTGATCGTTTGTGGTGAGATGGCGTCAACACCCGTGTACGCGGTGTTGCTCGTAGGTTTAGGCGCGGTCGACTTGAGCATGATACCGGCAATGATCCCGCGTGTGAGGAACGTGCTGATGCAGACCGATGCCACGGAGGTGCGCAAAGTCGCCTTGAAATGCCTGGACGCCGCAACGGCAGACGAAGTCGAAGAGCTTGTGAGGAACTCGTTTTGAAACAACTCACGAATGTCCTGATTGCCAAATCGATTATCGAAACGATTCTGGTCGGGACGATTGCACTCGTCGTTTACGTGAAGGCGTTTCCGCCCACGATTCATGGTTGGGGCGAAGCTGTCGCCGAGTCACGGAGTATCTCAGGGTGGGTGGTGGACTATGCTGATCCGTGGCGTCGTGTTGAAGTGCAGTTGTTCGTCGATGGCAAGCTAACCGGAACCACCGTGGCCCAACTCTCTCGCGCGGATGTTGTTGCAGCCGGATGGGCCAAAGACGAGTGGCATGGTTACAACTTCGCCGTAACTGGTATGAGCACCGGAACCCACGAAGCGAGAGTGTATGCGTTGCATCAATCCGGAGATCGATTCACCTTGCAGATGCTGGGAGATCCGATCCGGTTTGAAGTTGATGTCAGCGGCAATTGGAAACGCAGATGAAGGCTGATCTCACACAGCCCAAGGGATCAACGCTTGCTGGGTGGGAGATTGCGTCAGTTGTGGTGTCGTGTCTGATTGCGGAGTGGGTGGTTCTGGGTCTTACCGGCCCGAACAAGCTCGTCCTTGCGATCCCGATCGTCCTCGCCTTATCGCTCATGATCTTTTCTCACCGCGTCTACGGTGAAACTCCCCACGAGCTCGGCTTTCGTCTAGACAACTTTCTACCCGCTGCAAAGCTCCTGCTGGTTCCAACAATAGTAGCGATAGCGTTGATCATTTTTGTCTCTGGTTTCAATTTCTCCGATCGGCTGCTGCGTTGGCGGTTTTTGCTGTTGCCGCTTTGGGCTTTGTTTCAACAATACGCGCTGCAGGGTTTCCTGAATCGTCGTGCTCAAATCGTCGCCGGCAAAGGCTGGAGAAGCGTGCTTCTCGTGGCACTGCTGTTTGCTGTTGTTCACCTCCCAAACCCTTTGCTTTTTGTGCTGACGTTTGCGGCCGGCGCCGTTTGGGCCGCAGTGTATCAAACGCAACCGAACCTCTTCGCCCTCGCGCTTTCACACGCCGCAACGTCCATAACTGTCGCCCTTTGCGTGCCCACTCAATGGACGAACAGTCTCCGTGTTGGCTTCAAATACTTTGGCTAGTTAGTGCTATACCCGTTTGAACACTGGTTTTGCTATAATCACCCAGCCTTGCAAGAGAACAGGTCGGGCGGTCGCTGCCGGTGAGAGCCGGGAGAGGAAAGTCCGAACACTATAGGGCAGCGAGCCCGCTAACGGCGGGGCGCCTGGCGGTTTTGACTGCTGGGCGACGACAAGTGCAACAGAAAACAGACCAGCCCTAACGGGTGATGGGTGAAATGGTGCGGTAAGAGCGCACCGGCGCGTGTGGTGACATGCGCGGCCAGGCAAACTCCTCGCGGTGCAAGACCAAATAGGGAGGCGTCAAAAGGGCTGCCCGCCCGAAGCGGATTTCGCGCTTGCGCGCATCCGCTACGACCTCCGGGTAGGTCGCTGGAGCCAGCCGGCAACGGCTGGACTAGATGAATGATCGCCACTTCGATTTCGATCGAAGTACAGAATTCGGCTTACAGACCTGTTCCGCATTTGCAGGGTTGATTCTCACAAGATTAGAGAGGCGGATCGATGGCTAATCGCAAAGGCGTTTTCATAGGTGCTTACGTTCCTAACCATTTGAAGGAATCACTCCGCCGTCGGGCGGCTGCCGAGCACCGAACGCTCTCACAGGAGATCACACGCATCCTCGAAGAGGCTGTGCATGGCCGGGGCCTGCCGCCTGGAAGTCTTGATCGCCGTACCAAGGAATCCCAACCGCGGCGCCGCTCCAGCGATCCAATGCCCCGACGGCGGGCGCAGGATGCTCCGTACGGCACCAACGCTGGTGAGTCATGAAATACGTCATTATCGCCGCGCTCGTCAGTATTGTCTTCGTACTCGTCTATTCACGGATCCGCCCATACCTGAAACTTATGCAGACGGTGGCAGACTCTCTCAATGCGCCGCCGGAGCAAAGAACGCCTTCGCGCAACAAACTAGTTCGTTGTGATCGGTGTGGGACGTGGATTCCGGCCGCGCGCGCGATGCAGCTCAACTCCGGACTCGCGACGTTTTGCTCCGCGGACTGTATGGCGCAGCGGACGAAGGAACGGAAGATGGCGGGTTAAAACCGGTTAGTTATGTTTCCGCGATTTGCTGTGCTTCGCGGATCGCTTTGTCGGTATTCGTCATCCACAGCACCACTAATCCCACCACAAAAAAGAAGATCAACGACAGCAACGCGAGCCGGTACGATCCCGTCCGTGATACGACCACGCTGAACAACAAAGGCCCCATCCACGACGTGCCTCGTTCGGAAACCTCGTAAAGCCCAAAGAACGATGCCTCTTTGCCGGCGGGGATCATCCGCGAGAAGAGCGACCGCGAGAGCGCCTGCGAGCCGCCCAGCACGATCGCGATCACAGCGGCCATCATCCATGCTTCGTAAACCGTCGTGAGAAACCGGTTCGCATAGATCACGATGCCTGACCAGATGATCAGCGACACGATAATCGCGTTCTTCGTTTTGATGAGGTAAGCAAGCCGTTCAAAAAGCAACGCGCCCGCGACCGCCACAAATTGGACCATCACAAAAATCTGAAGCAGAAACGTGGGATTTCCTTCACCCGGAAAAAGCTCCTGTTCGAGAAACGTGCTCGACGCGAAGATGACCGTCTGAATACCATCGTTGTAAATCAGATATGCAAGCAGGTAACGCGCAGTCAGCGGGAGGCGCCGCAATTCCCTGAACGTTGCAGCGAGCTCCGAGAATCCCGCCGAAATGTAACTCTTGTTCGGAGGGAGCTGCTTTTTCGCGGGCCGCGATTTCAGCAGAGCGAACGCGATGAGCGCAAACCCGCCCCACCAAACACCCGCGGACAGGAGCGACAGACGCACTGCAAGGCCCGTGGAGATACCCAATCTCTCGGCTTGCAATACGAGAATCAAATTGAAAACGAGCAGGATCGCGCCGCCGAGATAGCCGTACGCGTATCCACGGCTCGAGACTTTGTCGGCTTGATCATCCGTAGTGATCTCCGGCAGGAAGGCGTTGTAAAAAACGAGTGCCGCACCGAAGCAAACGTTCGCGACAATGAACAATAATCCGCCGAGCAGATAAAGATTGCCCTGGATAAAAAACAGCAGGCAGTTGGCGGCGACGCCGAGATAGCAGAACAGCGCCAGTAGTCTTTTTTTGAGATTTGAGTAGTCGCCAAGGGCGCCGAGGATTGGTAACAGAAATACCTGCGCGCCCACCGAGATTGAAACGCATAAAGTCGGCAGCCCCTTGGCGGTGACGGCGCCCAACGGACCGAGGTCCAGCACCACGCCATTCTCACCGACTGCTGCCTGTGCCAGACGAGTGAGATATGGACCAAAGAGGGTGCCTACGACTGTGGTGTAAAAGGCGGAGTTGGCCCAGTCGTACATCTTCCAGCCGAAGATCTCGCGCTGGTCGTTTTTATCCCCAGTCAAACTAACGGCTGCGTCAGTCCTCGCCGATGTTGTCATGCAGGAGTCCGCGCTCGCGATACAGATTGAGCTTGTTGTGGAGTGTCTTGAGGCTGATACCGAGCAACTCAGCCGCGCGGGTTTTGTTGTTCTTCGTCTTCTGAAGTGTGCGCATGATCATCTGGCGCTCGACTTCTTCGAGTGGCGTGCCAACCGGCAACGAGAGTGTGTCTTCATTGCGGAGGCGTTCGCGTTGTTCGATCGGATACGGAGCGAAGTGATGACGTTCGATCTGTTCGCCGGAACAGATGATCACGGCGCGCTCGATCACGTTGCGAAGCTCGCGCACGTTGCCGGGCCACGAGTGAAACTGCAATGCCTCCAAAGCTGCGGGGCTCAGGTAGCGTGCGGGCCGGCCGTGCTTCTCTGCGAGCTGTGTGACGAGATGCTGCGCGAGTATCGGCAGGTCTTCCTTTCTTTCACGCAACGAAGGCAAGTGAATGCTGAAGACGTTGAGACGATAGAGCAGATCGGTGCGCAACTTACCTTCCGAGACTGCCTGTTGCGGTTGCCGGTTGGTGGCTGCGAGCAGGCGCACATCGACTTCGATCTCTTTGCGACTGCCGAGACGTCGCACCGCTCGCTCCTCGATGACGCGCAGTAATTTTGCCTGAAGCAGCGCGGGCATCTCGCCGATCTCGTCGAGAAGAAGAGTGCCCGAGTCGGCGATCTCAAAGCAGCCTTGTCGTCGCGTTGCGGCGCCGGTGAAGGCGCCTTTCTCGTGTCCGAAAAGCTCGGATTCCATCAAAGTTTCGGGAATCGCGGAGCAGTTGATCGCGACGAAAGGTTTTTCGCGTCGCGGGCTCATGTTGTGAATGGTGCGGGCGACGAGCTCTTTGCCGGTGCCCGACTCGCCGGTGATCAGGACGGAAGCCGAAGAAGGAGCAACTTGTTCTATGAGTGTGTAGATCTTCCGGATTGAATCCGAGCTTCCGACGAGTTCACCGTAGGCGGTTCGATCCGTTGACATCCGCGTCAGTGTAGCATAAGTAGATCTGTGGCTTATTTTGAATAGTGTTGAGCAATGGCGTGGGCCAGATCGGCAGTCGTGAATTGCTGTGGTTGAATATCAACCCGTAGTCCGTACTCGGCGGCGGCTTCCGCAGTCACTGAGCCGATACAAGCGACGGTGATGCCTGGGAGCGTGCTTCCGAGGTCGTGCGTGTCGAAGAGCTTCGCAAGATTTTTGATAGTTGAAGGACTCGTGAAGGCGATACAGTCGCTACTGCCGGCGAGCATTGCGCCGAGCTTCCCGCGATCGAAGTTTTCCGGCAGTACAGTTTGATACGTCGTGACGACATCGACGCGCGCGCCGGCCTGCTCGAGTGCGCGCGGCAAATAATCGCGTCCGACAGCCGCACGCGGCAGCAGGACGTTGAGTCCGCGAAGATGCTGTTCGCCGCCGGCAAATTCACACAAAGCTGCAAAAACACCTTCCGCTGTCGATTGCGAAGGTACGAGATCGACATGAACGTGCGCGTCGTGGAGCTTGTCTGCCGTTCGCTGTCCGATCGCGCAGACTTTGATCTCGTCGAGATCGGAAATCGGAAGTTCGCGTCTGGTGAGCCGCTTGAGGAAAAACTCGACACCGTTGGTGCTCGTGAAGATGAGCCAGTCGTAACCGTAGAGATGATCGAGGGCTTCGTCGAGCCGCTCGAAGTTGTCGGGTTCGCGAATCTCGATCGTCGGGCAGACGATAACGTTGGCGCCGTAATCCTCGAGTAGTGCTTGCAAGTCGGCAGCCTGCGACGCCGCACGCGTGACCACGACCGTTCGTCCCTCCAGCGGTTTAGTCATCAGAATTCAATAACGTATTCGCGCCGCGGGAAATTAAACGGTCCGCCAATTGGGCGCCAAGAGCTTCGGCCTCGTTTGCCGGTGCGGATAAAGAATCACGTAGGATGTGAGAGCCGTTGGGTGTTGCGACCAGACCGTCGAGAAGCAATATCTCTCCGTCCAACACGGCATGCGCCGCGATGGGCAACTGGCAACCTCCACCCAAACTTCGCAGGAATGCACGCTCCGCGAGACACGCAAGCCGCGTTTCCCGATGGTCCAGCCGCGACGCGCTATGAACCGCAAACTCATTATCACTGCGCGTCTCGATCGCGATCGCGCCCTGCCCGACCGCCGGCAACATCTCATTCACTGCGATTCGCGCACTGATTCTGTCCTGCAAACCCAGTCGCACCAGACCCGCCGACGCTAATATCACTGCATCGTATTGACCTTCATCGAGCTTTCGAATACGTGTATCGACGTTGCCACGCAGGTCCTTCACCACGACATCCCTTCGCAACGCCTTCAGTTGCGCGAGCCGCCGCGGGCTCGACGTACCGACCACCGCGCCCTGAGGCAAATGCAATAGCGAACCGTTCTGCAATCCCGTCCGCAACACGAGCGCGTCACGCGCATCTTCACGCCGGCAGATCGCAGCGATAGAGAGACGATCCGGCAGGATGGTCGGCAGATCCTTGAGAGAGTGAACGGCGATATCGATACGACCGTCGAGCAGCGCGTCTTCCAGTTCCTTTGTGAACACACCCTTGCCGCCGATGACGGAAAGCGGATCGTTCTTCACGTCGCCGGTGGTCTTGATGATTTCGATGTGAACGTCGAGTTGGGGATTCAGAGCTTGCAGGCTCTTGCGTGTTTGTTCAGCCTGCCACAATGCGAGTTTCGAACCACGGGAGCCGATGACGAGAGGCCGAGACATCGTTCACTCCTCGGAAGGATCCCTGGAGAGGTCCGCTGCCTCCGGCTCGCCCGTCTCGTAGAATCGTCGCATTTGGTTGATGATTGGATGTGAGATCTTGTTGACGGTAGACATTAGCAACGCTTCGATCGCCTCTTCCTGATCTTTTGTCAGCACGCCGAGTCGTTTGCGTTGCCGCTCCAGCTCCGCACGCGCAACGTCCTGCATGTTCTGTCGGAGCGCGCCGATGCTGGGGCCGATGTCCATTAACCGCAGCTTCTGATGAAACTGCATCACCTCTGATTGGACAATTAATTCCGCGCGTTCCGCCTCACGTTCGCGCTCACGGATGTTCGACGAGATCACCGACTCGAGATCGTCGATATCAAAGAGAAACACGTTTGGAATATTACTGACGGCCGGGTCGATGTTTCTCGGTACGCTGATGTCGATAAAACAAGTCGGACGATTGCGACGCCGTTCGAGGGCCTTGCGCGTTCGATCTGCCGTGACCACGAAATCCGGCGCGCCGGTGGAACAGAGCACGACGTCAGCCTGGGGAAGCACCTCGTCCAATTGTTCGAGGGAAACAGTCGCCGCGCCAAATTCGTCTGCGAGCTGGCGCGCACTCTCCTCGGTGCGATTGGCGATGATCACACGCGAGACGCCGGCGTTCACAAGGTGCCGTGCCGAAAGCTCAGCCATCTCGCCGGCGCCGATCAGTAAAACCGTACAACCTTTCAACGACTCGAAGATCTTCTTTCCGAGCTCGACAGCCATGTAACTGATCGACACGGCACTCGCCGCGATGCCAGTCTCATTCCTGACTCGCTTGGCGACACGAAATGTGTGATGGACCAGACGATTGAGGACGCGACCAACAGTTCCGGCCCGGACGCCGAGTGCATACGCATGACGCACCTGGCCGAGCACTTGCGGCTCACCGACGACCATCGAATCGAGCGAAGACGCGACGCGAAACAGGTGTCGCACTGCTTCGTCATCCGTGTGGTGATAAAGATGCGTCTCGAGAAAACCGGCAGGAAGGTGTCCGGACGTATCGAGAAATTGAGTTATGCGTTCGGCGCCGACCTTGAGCTGATCATTGGCGGTTGCACCGAGAACTTCGACGCGATTGCAGGTCGAGACGATCAGTCCTTCACGCACGAACTCGCCATCGACGAGGTGCCGCAGGCCGTTGGCACACGCTTCGTCGTTCAAGAAGAGTCGTTCGCGGATCTCCACCGGAGCTGTCTTGTGATTTACTCCGATGAGAAGAATAGACATCTGTTTAGCCGCCGAAGGGGACAGAAATCATAGTACGGAGCTCAAGCTTTAGCTTGCTCCGCCAAACTGCAGCCTAAAGGCTGAACTCTAAACTTATCTAAATACATGATAGCCACCGAAAAGTGGCGCTCCGATAAAGGTGAACAATACGAGACCAAAACCAACGACACCAAGCCACGCGGCACTGCGTCCACGCCAGTACGCGCTCGAACGATACACAGTCAGCACGAAATAAAGTAACCACGTGATGACGGCAAAGATCTCCTTGGGATCGTTGTTCCAGAAGCGACCGGAACGTGCCGACGACCAGAACATTCCGGTTGCAATCCCGAGTGTAAGCAACGTTAACCCGAGCGCGGAGGCACTCGTCGCGAGGGCGTTCACCGTCGTCAGCGGCGGCAGACGGTGAAAAATCGCACCAAAAGCCTTGAGTTTCAATGCACGTTCCTGAAGTAAGTACATCACACTCGCCAAAAAGACAATGAAAAACGCCGCATAAGCAAAGATCAAAAGCGTCGTGTGAATCGGAAACAACCACGTCGCCGAAAACGAAGCCGGTGCGTTCGACGAGTTTGTCCCCATCAGTAACGCGACAAAAGTCAGCGCCGAGATCAGCGGCATCGTAAAAGCGCCGACTGCCTGTGTCGGATAGCGATAGCGGACGACTGCGTATACGACGACGAGGGCCCAAGCCAGGAACGAGAGAGCCTCCCGCAATCCGAACAACGGGTAGTGGCCGTCAATCGCCCAGTCAGCGATCAAAGCGGCAGTGTGCAGGACGAACCCGACAATGATCGACCACTCCGCGACACGTTGCAGAGTGCGGCGTTTATTGACAAACGCCAGAATCGAATGGATTGCGGCAATCAGATACGCCGCTAGAACGGCCAGCAGTATGGATCTCAAGTAGATCGCATTTTAGGATAAGCCAGAAGGAAGCACAAAAGAGAAGCAGCAGCCACCCAAGGGTACAAACGACTCAAGCGAAGCGTGACTAAGGGCGCAAAAATCAAAAAAAATTTCTTTTTGTGTTTTTTGTGCCTCTTTGTGGCTGATCTTTTTGTGCTTTCTCGTCGCTTTGTGTACAGTGACGGAGGCATAAAAAAGGGGAGTAGGTCACCCATTCGGGGTCCGGCAAGTCGTCAACACGGTGCCATATAGGTACCCGGCTCGTCGGGAAAAGCTAGCGGGGCTCAACGACCAAGACCTTTCGAACTCGAAAGGATGAGGTATGGTTGAGCTCTTTCCGTTTTCTGAATACTGGTGGTTCTACGCCGTTTTCATTGGTATCGTACTCGCATTTCTCGGTGTCGATCTTGGCATCTTTCACCGAAAAGCGCACGCCGTAGGCTTCCGCGAAGCAGCCACGTGGACCGTCGTCTGGATCGCTCTCTCGCTGCTGTTCAATTTTCTTCTTTACCAGTACGCGTTGTGGAAGTTTCCACTCGACCCACGGCTCCTCGCGATACCGGGATTCGATCCGGACGCAGCCGCGTGGCGGGTGTCGCTCGAATTTCTTACGGGCTACGTGATCGAAAAATCGCTGTCGGTAGACAACATCTTTGTCTTCGTGATGGTGTTTTCTTATTTTGGGATCCCCGCGAAGTACCAACACCGGGTTTTGTTCTACGGCATTCTGGGAGCTCTCATCTTTCGCGCGATCTTCGTCGCGCTAGGTGCGGCGCTCATGCAGTATCACTGGGTCGTCGTATTTTTTGGTGTGTTTCTGATCTTCACTGGTTTGAAGATCTTCTTCGCGAAGGAAAAGGGTGTCGATCCGGAAAAGAACTTCCTGATCAGGTTGATGCGGCGCGTGATTCCGGTGACGCCGAACCTCGAAGGCGGTCATTTTTTCGTCAAGCTCGACGGCCGACGCTATGCGACGCCACTGCTCGTGGCTCTCGTCTTTCTTGAAGCGACGGATGTGATCTTCGCGGTCGATTCCGTCCCCGCGATCTTTGCGGTAACAAGCGAGCCGCTCATCGTTTTCACTTCAAACATCTTCGCGATCCTTGGTTTGCGTGCGCTCTTCTTCATGCTTGCAGACGCGGTGGACAAGTTTTACCTGCTCAGGTATGGGCTCGGCGCCGTGCTTGTGTTTGTAGGATTGAAGATGGTATGGCTAAATGAACTGTACGACGGGAAATTTCCGATCTGGCTCTCGCTCGTAATCATCTGTGGAGTGATCGGATTGTCGGTGGTGTTGTCGTTTCTGTTCCCGAGATCGGAGGCAGTTGGCCCACCGGTTTACAAAGATTAATTGCGGATGCTGACAGCGTTTTACATTTTTCTCGTGGTTGTGCTGGTACTTGCGAACGGTTTTTTCGTGGCGTCTGAGTTTGCTTTAGTTGGTGTGCGTCGATCGCGCATACAGACACTCGCGGCCGGTGGAGACGTGCGGGCGAGTCGTTTGCTCGGCCTGCTCGACAACCTGAATGCGTACATCTCCGCAACGCAATTAGGAATCACGATGGCCTCGCTCGCACTCGGTTGGATTGGCGAGCCTGTGTTTGCACACTTGCTTGAAGCGCCGCTCAGGGGACGTGTTTCAGAAGTAACTCTGCACACGATCTCATTTGCGGTCGCGTTCTCGATCATCACGTTTCTTCATATCGTGTTGGGAGAGCTGGCTCCGAAAACGTTGGCGCTGGAACGTGCGGAAGCTGTTTCCCTCGCTATCTCGTGGCCGCTCCAGGCGTTTTACAAAGTGTTCCAATGGCCCATCCGGCTGCTTGACTGGTCCGGTACCCGCGTCGTTCGTCTGTTTGGACTACATCCCAGTACTGAGCATGGTTCTGTTTACACGGAAGGCGAACTGCGACACCTGATCGATGTGTCTCGACAGAGTGGCTATCTGGAGTCCGAAGAGCAGCAGCTAATTCACAAAGTCTTCGACTTCTCGGACGCGGAAGTGAAGGAGGCGATGGTGCCGCGACCACAAGTCACGGGGCTACCTGCCTCTGCAAGTCTCGAAGATGCGAGAAGAGCTTTCCTCACCACCGGTTACTCGCGTCTGCCAGTCTATGGAAAAAATTTGGACGACATGATCGGGTTGGTGTTCCGTAAGGACCTGGACATGGGCCGCGTCACCAACGAAAGCGATTTCGATCTCAAGCGTCTCGTGCGGCCGCCTGTGTTTATCCCGTCGTCCGCCTCGCTCGGTGCTGCTTTGAAGCAGATGCAGGCGCAGCAAGTTCATTTCGTGTTTGTTGTGGACGAACACGGCGGACTGGAAGGCATACTAACACTCGAAGATCTGCTCGAAGAGATCGTTGGTGAGATCAACGACGAATACGACGAAGAGACACGCGAGCAGATCAGAAAAGATGGTGAAACATACATCCTCGATGGAATGTTGCCGGTGAGAGACGCCAACAAACGTTTTGGAATCGACCTCGCGGAAGATGAAGGCTACACGACCATCGCCGGTTACCTCTTGGCGAGGGCGGGCCGCTTGTTGCGGCCGGGTGATCGTATTGAAGACTCGGCGGGCGTGTTTAGTGTCGAGCGAGTTGAAAAACGCCGGATTAGCCGCGTTAGATTCACCCCTGCAGGTAGTTAACTGGGCAAACGTTCTCCTCCGGGCTAACATCCTAGCCGCCGGTACTGGTTTCTTCCATTCGTTTTCATTAAAGTTTGGGTTGCGGCTTTGCGTGAGGAGGACTGAATGTTTTCGCCTGCGTCGCGTTATGCGTTTTCCATTTTTTTGGTAGTTGTCCTCGCGCTGACCGCCGTCTTCGCCCAAACGAAGCCAAACAGCCAAAATCAACAGCAGCCGCAACCGTCCGCGACGCCGCCGGCCGAGCCCGCAGACATCGAAACCCTCAAAACCGATACTGATCTCGTTACCGTCCCGCTCATCGCAACCGACCGCAGTGGACTCTACATAACGGACCTTCGCCAGGAGGAATTCAAGATCACCGAAGACGACGTGCCCCATGAGATTGCTTTCTTTGGCAAAGTTGCCGCGCCGTTTCATGTCGTGTTGATGCTCGACACCAGTTCCAGCACGAAAGACCAGCTCAAGCAGATTCAGCAGGCTGCAAACACTTTCGTGCAGCAGTTACAGCCGGTCGATCGCGTCAAAGTCATCTCCTTCGACGACAAGGTTAAGGACTTGAACGAGTTCACCGCGGATCGAGACATTCTGCGCGCCTCGATCAATGGCACGAGGGCGGGCGAGGGAACGAAGGTTTACGACGCGATGGAATTGGCGATGAACACGCTGCGGAAAATCCGTGGGCGTAAAGCGATCGTGTTGTTTAGTGACGGTATGGATTGGCACAGTGACAAAGCGACGTTCGAAGGTACTGTCCGTTTTCTCGACGAAGAAGGCGTGGTTATCTATCCGATTCGCTACGACACACGCGCGACGACTGAACGACTGGCTCGCGAGCAGTCGGAGGCAAGCACGCCATCGTTGCCGACGATCGACGTGATCAGGAAACCGCCACCGAGTGGCACGACCGCGCCGACTTTTCCGGGCGGCGATGGAGTACCAACATCGGGCTCGCAAAGAACTGGTCCATTCGGATTGCCACTCCCTGAGGAGATCATGCGGCGACGTCGTGAAGAAGAGCGAAACCGCTATCCGGATCCGAGTCGTGGTCCGGCGCCGACGGGACACCCTGGCGAGATTCCGCCGGATCCTTCCGATCGCAACAAAACGATTCCACGTGTGCCTGATTCGAGGCCGTCAGGCCGGACGGTGCCGGCCAGTCGTCGTCCCGATGATTCGATAACTGGCATGCTCGATCTCGCGTATCTGACTGCCGACAGTTATCTGAAGACGCTGGCAGAGAAGTCAGGTGGAAGATTGTTACGCGCCGATACCGTCGGGTCGTTGCCGGATGCGTTTGCTCAGATTGCGGCTGAGCTGCGGACGCAATACCTGCTTGGGTACTACCCGCTCAAGAAAGATCGTGACGAACGTTACCGGAAGATCAAGGTCGAGACGACGCGCAAGAACG
>DAIOGT010000043.1:0-28894 GCA_036745095.1 Pyrinomonadaceae bacterium | reverse complement strand
CACCACCGTGAAAAAGGATCAGCGTCGGCGTCGGGTTGGTCCTGTTTTTGGGGAGGTAAAGATCGAGTTTCAGCTCGCTATTATTTGCCTTTGCGTAGGTGACGTTCGGAAAGATGTCGTAGTCACTCCCGGCGTAGTCGATCCAGCGATCAGACGTAGTCTGGCCAAGCGCAGGAACACAAACTAAACCGCAAAGAATCACCAAAAGCGGCAACTTCATAAACGCATTCATGATTTTGTGCTTCTTTGCAGCCATACGTTCAAAAACTGAGACGCATCCGAAAGGTTTACTTAACGATTACTATTTTGAACGCCTTCACATAGATTCGCGCAAAGCCGCCCACGACGTACACACGTACCTGAGTAGGTCTTCTCGCTTCAGTCGAGTTTAGAATCTGATTCTCTTTTAGGTTCGGCGTTAGCCTGTTGCTTAGGATGCCGAAAAACGGGTCGAGTGGCAAATCACAGCTATGCCGGCTTCCGCGCCAAACACTAAACGAGTCGAGACGTCACCAACCGCCGGTTTTCTGCATCCTATTCACCAGGGGCACTAAGAGATGAGAAACACCTACTTCTCACTGTCATTCCTTGTTGTCAGCTACCTGTTGATTCCGGCGGTGGTCCATCCGCAGATCGATGATCTCAAATGGAGACGTGGGCCAAGTGGCTTGTATCCCGTAACCAAGTGGGACGCAACGGCGGGTGTGAAGAGAATCGGGTTTATAGATAACACCGGAAAGCTCGTAATCGACTATGACCGTTTACCGAACTCAACGAGGTTAGTTGGAGAGTTCCACGAGGGCCGAGCGGCAATCTTCCTTGAGAGAAAAGCAGCACCGCCAGGTTCCCCCAGCTACGATGTAGGTTTCATCGACGAAAGCGGGAACATGGTCATCCCACCACGCTTCTTCGATGCCCGCGCTTTCAGCGAAGGACTCGCTTACGTGCAATCATATGAATTCCGCGGCTTTATAGATCGTCAGGGCAGGCCCGTAATCAAAACTGATAACGACGTCACCAGAGACTTTCATGAAGGGCTCGCCGCGGTGTCGTCGTCTAACAGGGGTAACGCCGGATATATCGACCGCTCCGGTAAGCTCGTCATCCAAAAGCAGTATTCCTTTGCGGATGATTTCTCGGAAGGTCTGGCTGGAGTTCTAGTCGGTAGAGAGTTTGGGTTCATCAATAAGAAAGGCGAGATGATAATTTCGCCACGCTTCGTACCGCGTCGAGGTTGGTACGCTTGGGACCCGATAATTGCTACGAGCCGTTTTTCGGAAGGCCTGGCTCCTGTCGCCATCGGCTCAGAGTTCGACAGGGTCTATGGGTACATCAATCGCAAAGGCGATTTTGTGATTCCGCCCCAGTTTTATGCAGCACAGCTCTTCTCCGAAGGATTGGCCTTCGTCGCCAAGATGGACCCTGTCACCAAAGCGGCAACGACGGCAGGTTGGATCGATAAAACCGGAAAGTGGGTGGTCACTGACGTGGAAGGCCATTTTCCGTCAAATATTTCAAAGGTTCCCTTTAGCCCACACCACTATGTGGATTGGCGATATTCTGAAGGACTTGTGCGCTTTCATGTTTACTCCTCTGAAGGTAGACCTCTCCAGGGATACATGGATCAAAAAGGCAAAGTCGTTATTGACCCTAGAGCAGTCAACAAAGCTGAACCGTTCGTCGGTGGTCTCGCTCGAGTGTTTGTGAAAGGTGACGAAGGCTGGTCCGACGATTACGGGTACATAAACAAGACAGGACAATTCATCTGGCGATATACGAAATAGCTATTGATTGAGTCCACTCAGCAAAACGACTTACTTGTCATTTCTAATTAAAACAACGTCAGATGCTGATATACCGTGTGAGATAACAAGTTTGTTGTCGCGCGACCAATCAAACGAGAATATTGTGTCGGCCTTAAACTCAGTCAGCCTCTTCGGTTCCCCACCTTCAATCGGTTGACTCCAGATGTCAGCGAAACCGTCCTCTCTCCCGATATAAGTTACCGACCGCCCGTCCGGCGCCCAACGGATCCGTGCCGGAAGATGAAATTTTGCGTCGAAGATCTTCGCCGGCGAACTGCCATCGATGGGCAGAACAGCCAGCCTGATGGGCGAGCCTGGCGCCTCCAGCGAACACGCGACCATCTTTCCATCCTGCGAGACGCCGCACCGTATAAGTTGTTCTTCACTGAGTCGCACAGGTTCGCCGCCGCCGATCGGCGACTTCCATAGAGATTGTCTGTTCGGGTAGACCACCCACCCGTCGCCGGCCTCCGGATTGAATCCTGCGAAACCCAGTTTCTTTTGATCGCTTCCATCGATATTCATCACCCAGCCGGAGGGCGCGCCTGTGCGCTCCGAAACGAAAACGATGTAGCGACCATCCGTCGTGACGGACGGGCCATAGTCTACGTTCTCGGCCGTGCTTAATTGTTTTCGATTCTTTCCGTCCGCCTCCATGATCCAGACACCATCTCTGCCGCCCGCCATCGAGTTAAAAACGATCTTACCGTCGAGCGTCCACCTCACCGAGTCCAACCCGTCCATACTGCTGGAAACGGATTTAAACTGTGTGGCGCGCCCCGCGTCGCCGTTCTGCGCGACCCAGATATCTGTGGCCTGATTTTCCTGGATTGCGACGAGAATAGTGGAATCCGCGTTGAGACTGATGCTCGCGTACCCATTCAGATCGTTCGTAATTTTTCGCGCCGCACCGCCAGGGTAGGCGAGATGCCATATCTGACGTGTGCGGGCGTCCGACGCCGTCTCTGCGGCAGTGAACAACAGCCCGGTACCATCCGCGAGCCATGAAAGCCGCTGGATTTGATACCACCGCTGCGAAGTCAAAACGCGTTCCGCGCCGCCTTCGACGGGCACTTCGATCACGTTCTGGAATCTGCCGGCAGAATCGGAAGCGCGCGCAATGGTTGCGATCCTCTTCCCGTCGGGTGACCACGCGACTCCCCCGAAAAAGAAATTGCCGAAAACGTTTGGACCACCCTTGCGTGTCGTAACTACTCGCTCTTCGGTGCCGTCCGCGTTCGCAATCATGAGCGCGCTTCCTCCCTGGCCACGGTCGCTGCGCACAAAAGCGATCTGCTTGCCGTCCGGAGAAAATCCGATCGGACTGCTTGTGTTGTCGATTACTTTTCTGGGACTGCCACCGATGACGGGCATCCGGTACAGCTCGCGGTTCTGAACGCTCATGCCCCTGTGTGCGTAATAAAGAAAGTTGCCGTCGGGCGAGATGGTCAGGCCGAAGTAGCCAACATTTTGGGGCTCGGTCAGCTTAACGTCGGTCGCCGTTGCAACTTGCCTGAGCCAAAGGCTACGGCGCCCGCCGTCGTCAATCACATAAACCACCTGCTTGCCATCGGGCGAGATCACAGCAGACATGGCCTTGCCATTGAAGGTCAACTTCGTGATCCGCATATCCTGGAAAGGGGCCCGCTTCGTCGGGATGGACCAGTAGTATTTGTAGAACCCAAGACTGACGGCAATCGTTACCGCCAGGGCTACCAGAGCAAGGAATACGCCCGCCTTATGGCTCTTGATCCCGCTTACTAAATACTCGGCGCTCGAGATCGATGTGACCTCTGTCTGCGTCGTGTGGGCCGTCGGCTGCTGCGCGCTGATCGTCTTTGTGTCTTGCGAACTGATCGCCGGCCACTCACCATGTGATTCAGGCTGAGCCGATTGGTCCAGTTTATCCCCGTCATTTAACTCTTGCCGCAACTCATCAAGTTCAATCGCCACCTCTTTGATTGACTGGTATCGTTTGTCAGGCTCTTTCGCCAGACACCGGCGAACGATTCTTTGCAGATCCGCCGGCGCCTCGACGTTAATGTCCTTAATCTGCGGTGTTGGCGCGTGCACGATCTTGTGCAGCGAATCAAGTGGGTCTTTGCCTGCAAAAGCCTTTTGCCTCGTCGCCGCTTCATAAAGAATGCAGCCGAAGGAAAAGATATCGGAACGATGATCGATTTCTCTTGTTTTACCCTGTGCTTGCTCAGGCGACATATAACCGACGGTGCCCATGATCATCCCGGGAGTGGAATGCTGCGCTAAGATAGCGGTCGGCGTTTCACCGGACGAATCGTTTCCCTCGCTTGTCGCCGCCTGCGGCTCGATCAGTTTCGCCAACCCGAAATCAAGAATCTTCGCGTAACCGTCGCGCGTGATCATGATGTTGTCAGGTTTCAGATCCCGATGCACGATGCCAGCCGCATGCGCTTTGCCTAACCCTTCCGCTACCTGCGCGAGATATTTGAGGAGTTTGTTTAGAGGTGTCTTCTCCTTATGAATTTTTGCGCCCAAAGTGTCGCCGTCGATATATTCCATGGCGATGAAGTGCGTGCCATCTGATTCCCCAATCTCATAGATGTGCGCGATGTTCGGATGATTGAGGGCGGCGGACGCTTTTGCTTCTTGAACAAACCGTCTCATTCGCTCGCCATTAAAAACAACGTCAGCAGGTAAGGTTTTCAAAGCAACGGTGCGGTCCAACTGAGTGTCCTGCGCCAGATACACCTCGCCCATACCTCCCGCGCCCAGTCGTGAGCGAACCTCATAGCGGCCAAGATAACTGTCTGGGACATTAGCCATAAGTACTCACTGAAGAAGTGAACACATGCTTGAATTTGAGTGACTGTGAAAGTAACTAAAATTCAAGGGGTTACAGGAGGGAATCAGTCGTGCCTGCTGCTGAGAGAACATTCTAACAGGAAAGTGGAAATAAGGCTGGAGCGGAACGCCTTCCTCATCCGACTCTAAATTGCGAAAGTGTGGGCCGCGGTGCCTATGAGATCGCGAGTATGGAGTTCATGCGCCCTCACGTCTGCCGCATGCGCAACTTTCCGCTGGTCCTATGCCAGGACCACCTTGCCCCGCAATCAGAAAGTTATGTGGGGCCGAGCGAATTCGTCTTGACCGGAGCTCACGTTTGGCACCCCCGCGGCTTTATCGGCGGATTCTTCCCCGGCCATCAAATAAAAAACCTGCGCGGAATAATTTGTTTGACTGTCGGCGAAGCGAGACGTGAGTTAGTCGATAACCGCGCAGGGCTAAGCGATATCTTTGCAAAGCGCTGGGCAGAAGCTGCGTGCGCGGCCACAGACATTTGCCTCGCGAAGCGTTTTGCAGGCGAATTCTTTACCGGCTATCAAAGCGGGTTAAGAAAGAATTGGTCTGCCTTGTCGATAAGTAGCGAGATCAGCGTCACTGGCACCAAACGGCTAGTTCGTCTTTATTTCACAAAGTACTTGACAGAAATCGGGAGCCGCGTTACTTTTGAGGCGCTGCCTTTGCGCTGTAAAGGACTTTGAGACCTGTTTATGGCCCATTATGACGTAATTATCATCGGGGCGGGACTCGCGGGACTGCAGTGCGCTCGCCTGCTCGGACGGCAAAATCTACGCGTCCTTCTCGTCGACCGGAAAAACACACTCGATCAGAAGATCCACACTACCGGAATCTTCGTGCGGCGGACGCTCCTCGACTTCGACATTCCCGACGACTGCCTCGGACGACCCATCAAACACGTCACGCTCTACTCCCCCGCTCTGCGCTCAATGGAATTTGTAAGCCAACACGAGGAGTTTCGTGTGGGACGTATGGGCCAACTCTACCAGCGTTACCTACAACAGTGCCTGCTCGCCGGCGTAGAATGGCTTCCGGAAACCAGTTACCTCGGACATTCCGTGGCTGCCGGCAAATTAGTCGTCCGCCTTTCCTCCGGAGAAGTCACCACTCGCTACCTGATCGGCGCTGACGGCGCGCGCTCCCGCGTCGCTCGCGATCTGAAACTCGACCTGAATAAAGAATGGATCGTCGGCATCGAAAGCGTCTTCGAAGGAGCTGTCATTGATGGTCCACCTCGTCTACTTTGTTTTCTCGATCCCCAGTTGGCCCCGGGTTACATCGCATGGATCGCACATGACGGCGAAGAGACGCATCTCGGCGTTGGCGGTTATCCTTCGCGCTTCGATCCACCAGCAGCGCTCGAAACTTTCCGCTCCCGCGTTGCAAACATAGTTAACCTCAAAGACGCAAAACAGATTGAGCGTCGCGCCGGATACATACCCGTGGGCGGCGTATTGCGAAACATCGCAAATACCAACGGCCTCCTGATCGGCGATGCCGCGGGCGCGGTTTCACCGCTCACAGCCGGCGGACTCGATCCGTGTATGCGTCTCTCCGCATTCGCAGCCCGCGTCGCTGGCGACTATTTGTCGAGCGGTAATTCGCAGGCCTTGAGCATGTATTCGGGAGAGTTGTTCCGGGCGAGATTTGCGTCACGTTTGTGGGCGCGGCGCGTTGCATCGAGTGTCCGTCAGCGGCAACTCATTGAGGCAGGCTGCGCCATCCTCCGGTTTCCAGGCTTGAACCGAATAGCACGTCACATTTTCTTCGGTCGTGGTTCATTTCCAGACATCGAGACAACGGGAGCACGACGTCAAACTCTCGCGCCAGCTACCAAAAGTCTTCCTTCTTGACGCGAGGCGTGGTCTGCTGGAAACTTGCTCATCGTTCTAACAAAATGAGACCCAAACCACACAATCACGCATTACTGGTGATCGCATTTTGCGTTTCACTCTGCCCGACCGTTTTCGCGCAGGACAACGGCAATGCTCCGACAGGTCTATCACCAAACCCCAACATCTCTCAAGTTATGGACTGGCTCGACCAGAATGGTCTGGCCCAGGCGCGGATTGGAGTGAGGACCACTTCCCAATCAGCAAGGGAGGAGATGCAACAAGACGCGTATCCTGCCCTTAGCCTTTTTTACGCTGCGGGATTTCGCGTGGTCCAGGGTGACATGTGCGGTGTGATTTTAAGAAACGATAACACGACCCTACTCGATCATTCGAAACTCGTTCACGACCCTGCGCCGAATCAACGTTACGCCGCCGAATTATTTATTCCACTCGGTAAACTCGGCGTTAAGAAAAGCAAAGGCCCGTATCGTCACACTTCTAATCCAGACAAAGCCCGAATGCTGGGAACGTGGCGCTCAGAATTCAAAAGCAGTAAGTCTCAGGAGGATATGGTTCTCACCATGTTCGCTCCGGGGAGAACAGAGAAAACGCAAGTTTGGAAAGCTGAAACTCTGACGTTCACGTTTGAGAGTAAAGAGACGAGTGAGAAATTCACCGCAGCCTTTCGTCAGGCCATTGAAATCTGCCAGCCTGTTAAGTTTCTAAAACGATAAACCTACTGCGAGCCGGGTTTCTTCGCGTCGACCGGCAGCAGGTTGGTCGTGCGATCAGCAACGCTGAAAACTGGCTGTTTAGGTGAATCCAACAGCTTACCGGTAGTGGGTTCACTTGGGAGTTCGAGCTGCCGTTTACCTGTCGCTTCGGTCAATTCTTTGGCTTTCGCAAACAGGAAAACCGACACCAGTCCGGAACCGATGAAGACAACAGCGGCGAGCGCAGCCAGACCTGCGATGATGGCGCCCTGACTGATCATCAGCTTGTAGAAAATGTTATAGACAAGTAAGCCGACGATACCGAGCCCGAAGATACCCAGTGACGCCATTCCGAGCCGCTCGAGTCGCTCCTTGCGTTCCTGCAGGCCCTTAATCGCTACCGTCGGGAGTTGCTCCGTCAGCGACTGTGCAATCTTCTCCAAACCCAGCCCACAAGTGCGGCAGAAGTTTTGGTCTTCAGAGTTTTTATTTCCACAATTGGGACAGTACATTAGGGTGTGTCTCCGCTTCGAAAGAACTCGGACATTATACGTCTCTAACCCAAATCTGGTTCACGGACCGCGGGCGGTCACGCCGATACAATGTATCGCACAAAAAAACGCTCGCACACCGTAGCGTGCGAGCGCAGAGTTTAAGCAGTTGATTGATTTCTTACTGAACTGCCGGTAGGGCAATTGCAGCCAGACCGCCTGCAACTGCAAGCCAAAGCACAAACTCAATGAGCGTAAATCCCAGTACTGACCTTTTCATTTCTATCTCCTTTCAAATGATTGCTAATTGGATTGACTACTTGATGCTGACCGTCATTGAATAGGCACTGCTGCGCGCGTCCGCTTCCACGATGATCGTGAAATCACCGGACTCGTCCAGCACGCCTGTCCAATCACGCGCGTTATCTACGACAAGATTTCTCGTACTCGGGCTCATCACCAGAAACCGTACCGCTTTGCGTGGCGCTGTCAGTTTCACCGTCATCACCTGCCCCGCCCGCGCGCCTACAAGGTATGTGTCCGGCAGAGCGATTGACACCTTACCTTGTACGGTCGCTTGTGATGTCCCTCGTTTGAATTGCAAGCGTCGAGATGCCGGCTTGCTTTCTCCGGTTTCGACATGGACCAGCGTATTCTTACCCTCACGATACCGCTTGCCATCGAACTTGTAGACGGTCTCAGCTCGTGTTGCCGCGGTGTCGCGAGCAGTTATCAGCAGATCTCTGTAACCGTTCGACGACGTCTTGAGGAACTCAACGCCAAGTCCGGAGGCGTCATCCAAAATCGATTCAAGTCCCTGCCCTGCTTTTCGGTAAATGTAGATCGAACAATTGACCATGCCACACGCGCAGGGACCACTCATCTCGACTTCATACTCCTTCACGCCATCGTTATTTAAGTCGTGCTCTTCAACAGTCATGTTTTCCTGGGCCTTGCGCAGCCCGCCTTCTTCCTGCTCCATGCACTCGCGTAATTCTTTGTAATCCGCGAGCACCTGGTTGAAGAGTCTTGCGCGAAGCTCCTGCTTGTCATCGTGTTGCTGCGCCTTCACGGCCACCGCAAAGACCAAACAATTAATCGCGATGAAAGCAAAGGTCCGTCCTGCTCGTCTGTGAAAAGCCATAGTGTCACTTACTCCTCAAATGAATTTCGTTGTACGTGGTACTAGCGTACTACTAGCGAGGAAGAAACGTGACGAAATTCATCGTTCCCCCTATATCGATATCGTTGTTCAGGATCATGTTGTTGCCCATTGTATGAACCATGCCCCCAGCTGCGGCCACGCCCATGCTGTTGCCCATCACGGAGGAATATGCAATGCGCACAACTCCACCGTTGGCATCAATACCGGTCGAGTTTTTTGTAATCACTGACTGGAAGATGTCCAGCTTACCGCCGGGATTGGCTTGAAATGCGACTCCATTGCCCGATGCCATACTGTTGCTCACCGTGACGGAATTGCCGGTCGAAGTCAGAATACCGGTATCGTTACGTTCGAAGCGCGAGCGCTCGATCGCGGCGCCGTTAGCTTCCGTGCCACCCGCGGAAAAGTTGATTCCGGTTTTGTTGGAACGAAACACAGAATCACTCACCAGCAAGCGACCGGCGACGCCGATATTCATCTGTACCCCTTCTTCGAAATCGCTGACGATAGTGTTCTCGAGATGCAGTGAAATACAGCAGGACGGCGACTCGAGGTTAACAAGCACGCCGTTTGTGCCGGCGACGTTTTTACCGGGACCGCCGAGTCGCAGACCTCGCAAAACGACAGTGTCGCCAATGTTTGCGTTGACGGTTACTGCATTACCAGCAGCTGTGCGGATACCGACGTCGGCGCCTGGGGCTGCGGCAAGTGTGATCGATTTCGTAACCGTGACCGCTTCATACGTGCCGGTTTCCATGGCGACGATCTCACCGCCCGCCTCGGTCTTTGCGAGAGCACCGTCGAATGTCCGGCATGGCTGATTGCGGGTGCACGGCCGGTTGTCGCTGCCGCTAGGTGAAATATAAGAACGGGCGCCGTCGGCGCGTGCGGTTGAAACGAAAGTAAGACAGGTCAGCAACAGACCCATCATCATGAAGGTAGCTTTAATGATTCTCATCTTGCGATCCTTTCTCAACATCGAACTAAATTAAGACCAGAACAACGTGGGCTTATTTATAAAGCCGTGTGGGTGGTAACTTCACCGCCTGTTTAGGTAGCTGAGAAGCGGACCAAAATCAGAATGAATTACGCGTTAGGAATAAACGCCACGACGTACCTCCGCGGGACAGACGATCACTGAAAAGCAGTTGTGTTTTGCCTTTTTGTGGCTAATCAACGGGTGAGGCCGTGACGGAGAGCTTTCGCTACTGCTTCAGATTTAGTGTGTACTTGCAGCTTGTCGTAGATGTGACGCAGGTGAAATTTGATCGTGTTCACGGAGACGTGCAATTCGGCCGCGGCGGTCTTGTAACTGTGGCCCTCCACGAGCATGCGTAGCAGTCGCACTTCATGTGGCGTGAGCTCATAACCGGCTGCTTTCGGCGGCTTAATCTCACGAAACAGGCCGATCACACGTCGCGCCACCTCCGGCGACATCGGAGAGCCCCCTTCAACTGCTTCCTTCAAAGCCTGAACGAGTTTTTCCCACGGCGTCTTCTTTAATAAGTACCCGCATGCGCCGGCGCAGAGCGCGTCGAAAATGCGCTCGTTATCGTCATAAACGGTCAACATCAGGATCAGCAGATCCGCGTAGCGTTCCTTCAGAATCGCGATGCCGCTGATCCCGTCCATGCCCGGTAGGCCAATGTCAGAAAGCACAAGGTCGGGAAGATTGTTCGGGATTTTCTCGAGTGCTTCTTCCATCGAAGCGTAGACGCCCGAGCAACGAAATCCGGGTGTAGCATTGATCAGCTGAGCGAGGCCCTCACGAATCTCGCGCACGTCTTCAACGATCGCAACTTTGATGGTCCGAGTTTCACTCATCAGGATCGCAGAATAGTAGTTAAGGTCATCGTCACACGTCACCGCCCATTCGGGTAGGTCGGAAGCCAGCGTCGCCAGCCGGAACGCTGCCGGATGGGAACTTTCAATGTCACACTCGTGCCGCGACCATGCCCGGAGTCGATCTTTAAACTACCGCCGAGCGCGTCAGCGCGCCGTCGCATACTGGCCAGACCATGACCACCCATTCCGGACGAATTGCCGTTGGAAGTCGGTTCGAATCCCTTTCCATTGTCCTTGACTGAAACCACCAGCCATGGACCGTTGATACTGAACGCTATCGCAGCCTGAGTACAATCCGAGTGCTTCACGAGGTTGTTTATGCACTCTTTGAAGATTAGATAAACCTCACGACGAAGATCGGCGCCGAGAGGAACATCCTTGTCCTCGAGTGATGAGCGAATCGTGAAGTCAATGTCTTTTGCATCCAGTAAATCTTCCGCAAAGCGTCGCATGCGATGAGTCAGATCGCTGAGGTGGTCGCGTTGCGGATTGACTGCCCAAACGATGTCGCTCATTGCGTCCACGCAATCGCGCGAAGTGTCGGCAATCTGCGTTAGCGGAGCAGCGACAGGAGAATCGCGCATCGTCGAGAGCTCCTGGCCTGCGACGTCGCTGAGTATCGCGATTTTCGACAAACTGGCGCCGATGTCGTCGTGGAGATCCGTCGCGATGCGCGTACGCACTCGTTCGAGCTCGATCAGCCGGCGCGTGTGATAACGATAGACGAGGTGCGTTATTGCGGTGAGAAGCAAAACAAGGAGCGTGATAAACCACCAGCGCTGCCAGACAGGCGGCACGATCGTGAAAGCTACTGACGCCGGTTCGCTACTCACGACACCATCGGCATTTACCGCTCTCACGCGAAAGCGATAACTGCCCGGTCTCAGGTTCGCATAGTTCACGATGCGTTGATTGGTTGGCGCACTCCAGGCGCGGTCAGCACCTTCCAGCATGAACTCGTAGCGATGAACGTCGCCAGACCGAAATCCCAGACTCACGAATTTGATTTCGAGTTGGTTTTTGCTGGCCTCAAACTCGAGATTGCCGAGTTGCGTGACGCCAAGCTCGGGGATTGGCAGGTCGTTACCTGCAACTCGCAGTTGTTGAATCAGAATGGGCGGCGGTTCGGATGGTCCATCGAGAGTGGGCACGAGTCTCGATAAACCTTGTAACGTCCCAAACCAGAGAGCGTTGTTACGATCGCGGTACGCAACGTTAACAAAGCCATTCGGCAGGCCGTCGGCCATCGTGAAACGTTTGACGCGGCCTGTTTGCGGATCGAGTCGATCGACTCCGATACCCGTTCCGATGTAAATGCGTCCCCACTGATCCTCGGTAATGCAGGTGATCTGATCGCTCGAGAGTCCTTCCTTCACGGTGTAATGCACCAAGCTCGGACGATCTTGAGCCGGATCGTCGATGCGTGCGAGGCCGCCTTCGGTGCTCGCAACCCACAGGCGTCCGAGGTGGTCCAGGTGCAGCGCGCGAATCATCCCCGCAGGCACACCCTCCGCTTTAGTGAAGGGCTCGAACTTGCCATTCCGATAACGCGCGAGACCGCCCCAGTAAAATCCTATCCACACGTTGCCGTTGCGATCCTCCTGGAACGCAGTCGGAGCACTGTCGGAACGTAACGCAATTTCCTGCGAGTACGTATAAAACTTGCCCGTCGCCGCCTCATACTTGTTCAGGTACGAATTGGAGGGCGTCGTGATGATGCTGATCCAGATGTCACCGCGCGAATCTTCGTACAAGCGAAACGGCTCGTTACCGCTGAGACCATTTTGCGACGTGTATAGTTTGAGTGGTCGTGCTCTGGAAAACTCGTCGAGCGAGTGCAACGCGGGAAACTGAAAAAGCCCGCTCGTTGTCGGCACCCACCACTGTTGCAAGCGATCCTGAACAAACAATTGATTCCAACCCCAGGTCGGAACCACACCAGAAGGAAGATTAACGCGAATTTTTTCGAAGCGACGCCCGTCGAAACGATGAATGTGAAACGAGGGAACATTCAACGAGTTCGTGATCACGAACAGCTCGCCATTTCGATCTGCACCCAATGCAGCGATGCGCGCGTGCTCCAGCCCGTCCGCTTCGGAATAGGACGTAAAGCCACGCCGTGTGATCTTCATCGCACCGCCACTCTCGCTACCGAGCCACAGATTCCCGTCGTGGTCTTCAGCGATCGTCCTGATGCCTGCGTCGCTGAGCCCGTGTTCGCGAGTGTAGTTAATGAAGTGGCCGCCTGCGGGCAATTGGTTCGGAGAAAACTCTGAAATACCGAGTGTCGTCGCCATCCACAACCAACCGCTCGAAGTGCGAAAGAGCGAGTTTATGGCGTCGCTCTGCATGCCGTCTTTCTTCGTGTAAATACGCTCGACGATCGGTTGGCCCACGCGCACGTTCGACACGAGACGGCACAGTCCGAGCCCGGTCGCGACCCAAACAGTTCCATCCGGATCTCGCAAGATGTCGCGAACGTGTTGGTGCGGTAATCCGTCTTTTGTTGAAAACCGCTCAACCCTGCCATCACTGAAACGACGAAAAAGTCCCTGCTCGGCGCCGATCCATAAGACTCCGGGCGACGCTTCGGCGACAGACGTAACGTCCAACTGTTCGCCTGCATTCTCGCCGAGGCCGACGTACTCCATCTGCCAATCGTCGCCGGTTCGGCGCAGCTTGTGAAGACCATTGCTGGTGCCAACCCAGAGCGTTCCGGAGCTGTCCTCGAATAGATCAGTAATCACCTCTGCGTCAGGGCGTCCCGGCGGAAGATAAGGTTTGAACTTCGACTCTGAAGTAGCGGCGAGAGGATTGAAGCGGGCGACACCGGCGGACGTCGCCACCCAGTAGTCACCGCTTCGCGTTATCAACAGATCAAAGACGAGACGATGAGGCAGGCCGTGGGCGACGCTGTAGTTTACAAATTCATAACCGTCAAAACGCGACAGACCGTCGTAAGTACAAAACCAAAGAAAGCCACGTGGATCGGGAACGATCTTGTATACGCGGTCACGCGGCAAGCCGTCAGCGGTTGTGTAAATGCGAATAGGAAGTTGTTCGGCGCGATCTTGCGCGCAACAGAAGAGAACGAGGAGGGAGATGGCGATCGCACGCTTCACGGCGCCGTTATCATAGTCGGAAAGCGGCTACTTAGACATTAAAAACACAGCGGCGGAGCGGGAGATCCGGGCATGCTCCGCCGCTTTGTTTCTGCGGGGGCGGGGTGAGTGTTTACGAGAAGGTCTGTTCGCCTTGGTTGAACAGCCTTCTTGTCTCCTGTTTGCATAGAACGCGGATTTCGCTGCGACATTCCCTCAAATATTTTCCGATGATAGAATCAGCAGCCACGGGCGCCTTGCAGACTGCCCACTCACACGCACTCGTAATGGTTTCGCCAAACAGAAAGAGATAAGCGAATGGCGACTCGTTCGTCCGACGGCATCACTCAACTACTCGAAAGATGGAGCAAAGGTGAGGAAAAAGCGCGTGACGAATTGATGCCGCTCGTCTACGAGGAGCTTCACCGGCTCGCTGTCACCTACCTGCGCCGTGAACGTCGCGAGCATACGTTGCAGCCAACGGCCCTCGTGAATGAGCTTTTTCTGAAGTTCTCTGAACAACACAGCATGAGCTGGCAGAACCGGGCCCAGTTTTTTGGCGTCGCGGCGCAGCTTATGCGACGCATTCTCGTCGATTATGCACGGGCTCATTACGCGTCAAAACGCGGCGGCGATCGTTACTGCGTGTCGCTCGGAAACGTCGCCGCCTTTGGCACTCAGCCTGATGCTGACTTGCTGGCGCTTCACGATGCTTTGAATATGCTCGAAGAGATCGATTCGTCCCAGGCACGAATTGTCGAATTGCGATTCTTTGGTGGACTGACAATCAAAGAAACTGCGGAAGTGATGCGGACCTCGCACGCAACTGTAGAGCGCGAATGGAAAATCGCGAAGGCTTACCTGAAGCGCGAGCTGACCAGAACGAAAAAGACTTCTTGAGGGATTTAGCCGACCATTCTCGCGTTATAGTCAGTAACCATGCACTTACAACCTCAAGAATCGACATGATCACCCATGATAGATGGCCGCGAATAAAAGAAATTTTTAATTCTGCTCAAGGCCGTACGCCAACCGAGCGTTCAGATTTTCTTAACGACGTTTGCCGAGACGATCCATCGGTGCGGGAAGAGGTAGAAGCCTTACTCGCCGCTGACGCCGGCAACGACGACTTTCTAAGTTTTCCTGCCTATGAATTTGCTGCCGGAATGCTCGCCGACGAGGGCAGCGAGTTCGTGGCCGGTCAAAAAATAGGCCGCTTTGAAATTCTGTGTTCACTGGGCGCAGGCGGCATGGGCCAGATCTATCTCGCAAATGACGCGAACCTCGGCCGCAAGATCGCGCTCAAACTCATCGCGCGGGAGTTCGCCACCGATCCTCGTCGCGTACATCGCTTCGAACAGGAGGCACGCGCTGCCTCTGCACTTAATCATCCGAACGTGTGCGTGATCCACGACGTCGGAATCACCGAAACCGGACGCCACTTCATCGCGATGGAGTACATCCAGGGGATAACTCTACGCGATCAACTCGCACGTGGCACTTTCAAACCTCTCCAAGCAATACAACTCACTCTGCAAGTCGGCGCCGCTCTCGCCAGTGCACATGCCATCGGTATCGTTCATCGCGACATTAAACCTGAAAACATCATGCTGCGTCCTGACGGCTATATAAAGGTCGTCGACTTCGGTCTCGCGAAACTCACTGAAGTTTTGCCGGAGCAGCGAACGTCAGGTGAGGAGGACACACACCTCCGCACTGAGCCGCGGACGTTAATGGGAACAGTCAAGTACATGTCGCCCGAACAACTGCGAGAAGCTTCAGTAGACGAGCGCACGGACATCTGGAGCCTCGGCATTGTGCTCTATGAAATGTTGACCGGCTCAACCCCTTTCGATGCGCACGCGCGGAACGATTCGATCGCTTTGATTCTCGCGCCAGAGCCGGCAAAACTCGTCTTTGCGGATAGCATCCCTTACCAGCTACGCGAGATCGTCAGGAAGGCTCTTGAAAAAGACTGCGCTGCACGCTATCAAACCGTAACAAAGCTCACTGCTGATTTGACCAGTTTGAAAAAGGCATTGGAGCGCAATGCAGCGGGCTACTCCGCCACCATTCCCGGACTTCACTCGTCGCCGGTGCCCTACATACCCGAGCCTGGAGAACGATGGAAACGCGACGCGACTTTGCCGATTTTGACTCGATTCAAAACGCAGGCGATCTTAACCGCGGATTCAATCTTTACTGAGATCCGAACACATAAGGTGGCGGCGATGTTCGCAGGCGCCAGCAGCGTCCTCGCTTTGTTGCTTTTTCTTCCGGGTGCAGCTCGCTGGTTCAGTCAAATCACTCAGGACAACTCGACGCAGGAGACGAAACAAACTCTGCCTGCGATGAGGCAGGTTACTAACACCGGAACGTCAGTCTGTTCAGCGATTTCTCGCGATGGGAAATTGGTGGCCCATGCTGAAGAACAAGATGGCAAGCAGCGGTTGGTTGTGACGAATCCGAGTACGTTGGCCTCATCTGTTGCAGTGGCTCCGGCAGAGCACGTGAAATATCTCGGCCTCGCGTTTTCTCACAACGGCGATTATTTGTACTTCACTCGTAGCGAAAAGAATGATCGTGGTGTTCTTTACCGGCTCGCGCTGCCCGGCAACGACCCCGTCCAGATCAAGCAAGGTGTCGACAGCCCGATTAGCTTATCTCCTCGCGGTGATCGGTTCGCATTCGTTCGCTTCAACCCCGGAGCGGAATATCTCCTGATGCTCGCAAACATCGACGGCTCGAACGAGGAAGTGCTGGCGAGTCGTAAAGACGGCGATAAGTTGTCAGTGTATGGCCTCGCCTGGTCACCTGACGGCACTACGGTTGTCTGTCCCGAGAGCCGTTCACAACCTCAATACCACATGAATCTGGTCGCGTTTGATGTAAATACCAAACAGGAACAAATGATCGGCGGGCCAGAGTGGTTTTCGATCTTACAAGTGGACTGGCAGGACGATATGACAAGTCTCGTCATCAGCGCTCGTGAATACGCTACGTCTCCCTTCCACCTGTGGCGGCTTCACCTGGCTGATGGAACGGCGAAACAGCTTACATATGATCTCAACGAGTACAGAGGTGTCAGTATTGCCGGCAACACCATCGTAACCGTACGGATAAATGTCTCGTGGCGCTTATGGGTTACCACGCCCGGCGATCCTCAACAAGTGAAGGCGATTACAACCGGCGGCGGCTTGCATTATGGCATTACCTGGACCAGCAAAGGGAAGATCGTTTACTCATCGATGGCGCCGGACAGATTGAACATCTCGCGAATCAATCCAGATGGCACGGAGCGCGTGCAACTCACCACCAATGCCGGCGACAATTACACGCCCGCATCGTCAGCTGATGGCCGCTATATTGCGTTTGCCTCGAACCGTAATGGCCCTTTCAACATCTGGCGCATGAACGCTGATGACGGCAGCGATCCAGTACAACTCACGTTCACTAAGCTTAACTTTTATCCCTCATGCTCCGCAGACAATGAGTGGGTCGCTTACGACAACCAGTCGAGCACCAGCATGAGTGTTTGGAAGGTTCCGATGCTGGGTGGTGACCCCGTAAAGGTTGCTGACAAGTATCGTATGCCGGCATTCTCACCTGACAATCAATATATCGCCTGCCGCTATGATGAGGACTCAAAGGATCGTGACGTCGCAATCTTTCCGGCTCAGGGCGGCCCTGCTTTGAAACACTTTGAAGTTCCGAAGCAGGAATGGCAGTCGGTGCAGTGGATCGGCGCTCGTCGGGCGCTTAGCTACGTTAAGAACGAGAACGGCTACTCGAACATCTGGAGTTACGACCTAGATACCGAGGAAAGAAAGCAGCTCACGAACTTCAACAGCGATCAGATCTACGCATACGCCTGGTCACCCGACTACAAGCAGGTAGCCTGCCAACGAGGGACTAGATTCAGTGACGTTACGATAATCAGCGAACGGTAAAGCTTGTTGTCTGGTTCGTTAGTCGCAACAGGGTTTGCGCAGATCTATCGCTGGTTAGTGCCGGCTTAATCCCAGGTCGAATCGCAACCCGGAGGTTTAATGTCCGCAACCTTTCCACCCGTTTCGTAAGCCTCGCTGAGCGCGTCGTCTACTGCCGCGAAGTCAATGTCACGGCCTGCGGGCGATGCCGCAATCGCATCTTTCAGCGCCTTGATAGCGTTGCTGAGCTGCTTGTCTACCACTGTTAGCGCGTAATTGATCTGTCGTTGTCCACGATTGATCGCTGCTTGACTGAAGTCTTCTGGAGCATATTCCATTTGCGTAGTCCCCGGTTGAGTGTGGCCCCCTGGATTGTAGTTTTTAGAGTGGTCTTCTGACGTAGACATACATACCTCCTAGCCGGATGGCTGGAACGTGTTGGTGAGTTATTCAGATCTGGAGCTAAGGAATGCCGCTGAGTTTAGTACCAGATACTGAGCCGAAAAAATAGGTCCTGGATCGACTTTGTTGTTGTAACAGTAGCAGGTGACTGTTGGGTAGGCTGACCTCAGTACAAAGTCTGGTCCAGGACCCGCTGGGCAATTGTTCCTGCTTGAGTACTAACGCGGAAATCGCTAGTAGACTCCCTCAGCGAGCGGCACTAGCGGTTAACAACAAACTTGTACTCTTCAGGTGGACTCGTGGCGCCGTTGGCACTGATGCCACTGACTTCTATTTGATAAAGGCCGCGCGTGAGGAACCGGGTTGGGAGCCTTAGTCGAATCACACCGTTAGCAACACGCACATTGGGAATCTTATACAACTCTTCCTCTCCGAACCTGCCTATCGTTGCCTCGTAAGACGGGTAAGCCTCTTGTGTCCAAACAAGACTCACGTCAACAACCTCCGCATCATTTGGCGGTGTTAACTCACGCTCGGCTTCACCACTTCTAACCGTTCCAGGCATCAGTGTTAATGCCGGCGTTCGGGGCGAGTCGTCACTCGAGGCCGAGGGGCTATTAAGACGAACGAGCTCCTCCTGCATCAACTGACGCCGGTTTCGCTGCTGCCATTTCTTGTTTAGCGAAACAATCGCAAAAATGATCGCGATCATCGACACTGCCGCGATCGGAATCATAAACACAGGCTTCAATCGAAAACGCTGGCGCAAACGACTCCATCTCGAACTCGCGGCGCCATTTGCAACCGGAGTCAGATCCGCACTCTGAGTCGCCCATTCCTGAATAGATCTCGCGATCCGGAGCTTGCGTTGTGCGGCTGGCGTGTCACCGTACTGCGCCAGAAATTGCTCCCTGTCTGCCGGTGTGAGGGCGTCGTCCAGGTAATCGTCGATTAAATGCTGCTCGGCGGCGATCACTCTTTCCTTTGAAAGAGCGCCGGTCACAAACATACTCTCGATTCGTTGCCGCTCCCGGTCGTCGACCTTCCCTAATAAAAATTGCCGCAATAAGGTATCGGTCACGGGTTCTTCGTTCATGGGTCATCCTCCAGACGTCCCCATCCCACTACAATGAAATTTCGCGCGATACGTTTCATTTGTGTTGGGCCATACGATTAAGGCAACGTTCAATGCAGTCTTCGAGTGTGCCGCGAATTCGAAAAGCTTTCACGCGCAGAGTCTCCACCGATACACCCATTTGCCCAGCCAATTCGGTTCGATGGTCGATCTTAGCCTGCTTGTCCTTGGCGTAATACGCCATTATCAGCTCTCGTTTCTTCTCGCTCAGCTTTTGCAGACAGTTGCGCAGACATTCCTCGCGCAGGGCGGCCGTTTCCTCCTGGACATCGACTAGAGGATTCACCGCGGGCTCGGTGCCTTGCAACGAGACTTGCGTTTTGATCTTTTTGGGAATTTCCTTGATTAAATTTCGGGCGACGCCGTAGAAGTAGAGTTTCGGATCGCCGACAAAGGTATGTCTCAGGTCATGGACTTTCCTTGCAACTCGATCGAAAACTTCATCCGTTAGGCCTTCGGGATCGGGACAGCGGTTCCACGCAAAAATCCTTGCGAGGTCATGGCGCAATTCAACGTAGATCGATCCTGCCAGATCACGATTCGGATTGAGCCAGGCAAGGATTTCATCAAAGCTCTCCGGTGGAATTGCCGAGTCTCGCGCCATTTAGAAGGTGTCCGGGGGAATCACGCCAGAGTTATGCTCACGCTGATTCGCAGCATCAGACGTACGGCGTATTCTTCGCCCTTTAACGAAGATCACGCCCGAAGAAACCAGGAGCAACGATAGTAAAACTAACACACCAACATGGCGCCACGAGTTATTTTCAACAGCGATATGGTTTGTGTATTCGCCCTGGACCACGAATCCCGCCCAGAAGTAAGGAGCACTCCAACGTTTGTCCTGCATGAGTTTTAGTTTGGCAGCTCTGAGTGCGGCTGCGGGCGTCATGCCCTTTTGCAGCATCGACTGGTAGAAATCTGCCATCAATCTAGCAGTCGCTCGATCATCTACTTTCCAAAGACTGGAAACAACACTCTTTGACCCCGCGGAAATAAAACTATGGGTCAGGCCTACGTACCCTTCGCCTTTTATGTCTTTGCCCAGCGCAGTCTGGCACGCACTCAGGACCGTCAGCTCAACCGAAAGATCCAAACTGTAAATATCGTGGAGCGGCATGACGCCATTTTTCTCAACACCGTTTTTATCCACCATCGTGAGTACGATGCCGGACAATTCCGGATGGTCGTTGTTGAGAAACCCGTGAGTAGCGAAGTGAAGGATCTGATACTCGCCGAGGGGCACGCTCATAGCCGTATCGCGAGTGGCGTCGAAACCCCTTGCGATCATCGTGGTACCGCGCGGCGCGGCTGCTGCAATGGCGTCGGCTTCTTCGGAAGAATGAGTGAGACGCGAAAGGCCGCTGCTGCTTCGTAAACTTCCAAATGCCTTCTGCGCAGATTCGTTGCGATTCTCGTCAGACGCGGCACTCTCAACTGCAGGAGACAGCGAAGATCGTTGCACGCGGTTGTCGCTTATTGTGAAAACCGGATCCGCGATGACAGCAGCAACTTTGCCTGTCGAATGACCTTCGTTGCCAGCCGAACGAATGGCACGCAAGGTCGCGATCGATGGCGAATGGACGATTTCATGGTCCTCTAGTAGCCACTTAGGATCAGAAGTTTGTGCGCCCGGCACTGGCAATGCCGCAAACGGGACGCGTCGCAATACTCCGTCGGTCACTAAAACAAGTCTTTTCGTCCCGAGTTGTGGGGCCACCTGACCAAGCAGCATCTGGCTTAGTGTGTTTGCTTTTTCTTTGAAGAGCTGGTCTGACTCTTCAATCGTCGTTTGGTATGTAGCGGTATTGCTTTGCTCGGTGAGTTGCTGGCGCACAGTCAACGACTTGTAGAGCTCGATGGCAACGTCCTCTATCTCTTTGCGAGCGGGTAATTGAAAGCTTTGAAACGATTTTGTTGTTATCACCCACAAGTGGCTTCGTTCCTCGCCTAATGAGAATTCAAGCAGTAAATCATCGTCCAGCAACTCATTTTGAATTTGTGGAAGACTGATGGGCTCAAACTGTCCCAGAGACAATGCCCGCGGATTTTGCTCTCGTATCTGTGCCTGGAGCTGCTGATATTCAGATTTAACTTGAACGATCTGGTTTTCGACTTCCGCGATTTCCGACGGGTCTTTCGTGTTCTGCTTCAAGGTCAACTGATATTGCGCCTGCTTGTCTATCAGGCCTCTTAACTCGCGCTCGCGCATGACGAGTTCCTGCGGCACTCCTTTACGCAAACCAGCGCCCGACTCTCGAATCAGATCTACAAGCAAGCGAGCGCGGCTCTGCTCACTTTTCAACAGAGCCTCGACACCAAAGCCATCTCCAGGCCGGGCGCGATCAAGGTCGGTCAGAATGTTGATACATAATTCGTAATTTTTCTGAGCTCCCGAAAAGTATGAGGCACGAAGCTCGGGACTACCGACGTTCGTCCTACTGTCCTCGATCATTCTCAGTGAACGTTTGACAAGCGATAACGCATCGTCGAGATGGCCGAGAGCTCGTTCGGCCCTCGCAAGGTTGTAAAACGAATTGATTAGAGTTTCGGTATCAGCTCCCTTCTCGCTCAACGAAAGCGCACGCCGGAACGATTCCGCTGCTTCAACTTTTTTCCCGATTTCGAGCAGGAAGTCTCCGCGCGCATTTAACGCGATCGCCTGGCCGCGAGAATCATTGATCCCTTCATAGAACTTCAACACCCTGTCGTAAAGTCGAAGTGTTTCGTTAGTGCGGCGCTGTCTAGCGTAAACGAGTGCGATTTCACTTAGCGCATATGCTTCAGTGCGCGTCTTTCCCGCCGAGCGACTCAACTGCAAACCACGCTCGTATAATTTCAGCGCCTCATCAAAGCGCCCCATCAAACCGTTTAATTTCGCGAGCGCAAATATCGTGACCGTCTCAAAATCCCTGGCGCCTGTCGTGTGAAAAATTTGCAACGCTTTGTCATAGTGTACGAGAGCTGTTGAATAATCTTTTAGCTTCTCGTAAGCCTCGCCCAGCGCGTTGAACGCTATCGCTTCGCTGCTCCGATTACCGATTTTCTGAAAAATCGGAATCGCTTTCTTCTGAAGTTCAATAGCCCGCTCGCGGTCTCCCTGGTAAGTGTGAGATACACCCAGCGTCGTGAGTGCAAGCGCTTCACCACTATTATCGTTAGTAGCCTCATATAGCCTGAGGGCGTGAAAGAGCTCGTCGATCGCCTTTTCAAGAACTCCAAGGTTGCCGGCAATGTAACCCGCAAACATGTGTACTTTCGCTTCACCTTTGCGATCGCCTTGGAGAAATCTAAGGGCCGACTTCAATTGATCCGACGCTTTAACCATGTTGCCTTTGGCGTAAGTCACCTCAGCGATGTTGCTGAGCGTTTCACCATAGGTGTTTCTAACAATAGGGTTTGTATTAGCGTCAACCGGACCAAGACGATCCAAAGCCATGTTGAGGTTGGTTTGGGCCAAATCGTTCTTGCCGGTAAAAGAGTACAACCGTCCCATGCGGCTCAATGCCTTGGCCTCCGCTAGCCGGTCACCTGCTCTTGCCGCCAGGTTCGCAGCGCTTTGATATCGTTTGAGCGCCTCCGCGTATTCGCTGAACAGAAAGTAGATGTCGCCGGATTTTAGCGTGGCGGTTGCGGCGTCGCCGTAATTGCCAAGCGACGTCCAAATCAACGCAGCCCTTTCATAGTGTTCCGGCACTTGCCGGAGCGAAGCTTCTGCCCACTGTGCGCGCAAAACACTGGCGATGGCGATCGCCTTTCGAGCTTCGCTGTCTTTTTGACTCGACTGGGTAATCGGTGTTACAGCTTCGAGGCGCAACTCATAGGCTCTTTGTGTATCTCCTTTTTCGCGAGACTGAAGCTCGATCCTGTAAGTACCCGAAACATCTGCGAGCACCGAAACGTCAACGACTTCAAAGTCTTGACTGACGTGCTCCAACGCTTTCGCGCCACGTGGATTATGTACAACTGTGGTTAGGCCGAGATCACCTTTGTCGATTGAGAATCGAATCACACTGCCCGCGCTCGCTGAGACCTCAAAAACTTTCGTAGCGCCCGCACTGATCTCACCGCGCCTTGACGTGCCGGGGTCGATCGGCGCCGCCTCTTCACTCGCGGCAGTTTCAGTGAATGATGGAGACGGAGGAACTGACAGGACGATCAGTACAGCCAAACACGAACACACCAGCGCTACGCTACAGATCCCATGGATTTTCGATTTGGTGGGTAACATTCGGAGCTTCAGTTTCCCGCATGGAAACTAACGTCGTGAGACCTTACGGAGAGCACGTGCTTTTACTCTCAGAGGATTTTAGACGGACGGCCTTATTTATCATGTATGACCGCCAGATTCAAAGAGCGCTCGTTCGCACGTACTGTCGCCGCCGCGCCCACACCAGAAGGTAGCCCCAACGGACTACCTTCGGGGCGAGAATTGTTAGCGTCCGTCTCGGAACGCGTTGCGGCGTCCGTGAGACGCTTTACCAGCTCCGGATTGCCTCCAGTCCGAGAGAAGGCCAACTCTGGTACCTGCTGCTTTTGCACCCTTGCGAGAAGCTGCGCCGACTTTTGGCAAACCACCCTTCACTTGCTTGTTGACTGGCATTTTCGTTCTCCTTTCAAATTGAGCATGAAGTACCGCAGTCACTTCACACGACTACATTGCCGGGCGTGATTCCTCGCGTGAGCCGTCACGCCTGCGCCGGCGTTATCTGTAATTGAAACCGTGATTACTGAACGTTTTTAGCAGAACCGTATAGGGCTACTGCCGATCGAATCGTCTTGCTGGACGTGCGGATCACGGAGGCTTCAAACACGGTGACCTGACATTCAGATCGTTCCTCCGTTACTTTCCACACTAAGCCTGGTTCACCGGCAAGCTGACCTATTGAGGAGAGTCTATGAGCCTGTTGAGGAAACGGATCTTTTTCACTGATACCGTCACGCACAAACAGCTCGATGCCCTGCGTTCGTGGCATCTTTGTTAGAACCAGTTCGGCTCTGGCCGAGTCGAAGGCATCGCGAATGGATTTGCCAAACCCGAGCGCACGATAAAATGCTCCAGCAAAGGCGACGCTTCCTTTGTCGCCGATTCCCTTACCCGTTCCGACCGAGTAGTCGATCACTTCAGCAATTGAGCGTGCCTGCGCTTTAGTGAAACACGCATTAAGCAAAACTAATCGAAGATGGTGGTTGTAAAGCGCCAACACTTCCACGAGGCCCTGTTGATCGATCGTTTTGCCGCGGCCCGGCGATCCGCCCAGTATGATCTTGTGTTTCTTACTTCCGTGACCGCTGAAATGAACGATGTGCGGCTTGTGCAGCAACAGGAGTCGCTGTAGATCGATCGTTCTTGTAGCCGCATGCTTATGCAGCTCGAACCTTTCGCGATACGGCCCCTCCTGGATGCGCTCAAAAATCTCTCTGGCTTCTTCATCCACCAGAATGCGGCTGGTGGTCCATGGATTTGCGGACAGAAATAGTATGCGAATCTTTTCAGTCATGCGTTTCCTCTCGTCTTAAGGCGAGTCGTCTTCTCTGGAGCAAAGCTACTCGTTTAGTGGCTCCAAAATACGTGGCGCGGGAACGAGCCGGATCTCGTCATGACAAATGAAAAAAATTTTGGCAGGGCTTATTAGCGAATCGGTGTCTATTTTACGTACGAGAGCAGTAGGTTGAAGAGAAGGCCGTCAGTGCTTCTGGGCGTCAGGAAGTAGATCGTTTGTGGCGCCGGATCGTCGCGGGTGAGCTGTCTGATTCCACCGGTAGCTGCGGCCTGTTGTTCAGGGAGTGTGCGAACCTGACCCGCTCCACCATTCATCTCAAAACGTTCTGTCATTCCACTCCACATGTTTTCCCACTGTGTTAATTGTGCGTGCGAAATTGGGAGGAAATTGTTCGAGAGGGGCAATGAGAGCGGTGCTTTAGTAATAAGGATCGTAAGCATCTCACCGGCTTGATTAGGTTTGGGCGCCGCTTTGAATGGCGCGTGACGTTCGGCGGGAATCTCGATCAGTTTTCCGGCCTTCAATCGATTGTCTTCACCACGCACCGGAAAGATCAGGTTAGTTTCACCAGAACTTCCGTTAGTAAACCAATCGCGATCTACGACATAGAGATAGCCAGTCCGCGGCGACTCGATACTCAGGCGGAGCAAGTCGCCTTCGCGGAACTGCGTGTCGGCTTCGACCCGTTTAGCAACTTCCTTTCTCGACCGGCCGTCATCTATTCGTTGTACTGTCCAAAGCGTGACGCCGACTTTCAAGGTGTTGGGATCGGATTTATCTAATGGTGTATCGAGCGGTATTGAAGCGAGCCGGTATGTACGTGACACTCTGTGCCGGCGTCGTTTTTGCCTGGGGCGGTGCTTTGTGAAGTCCTCTGAAACGATTGACCTGTTTTCCTGCGGCGAGATTTGGGCCAACAGTGGAAATGAAAGCGCGAGGATGAGGAAGAAGATCAGAGTGAATGTTCGCATCTTATCTATGTTTTAACGCAAGCATCTTCACGACTACGTCACCGGTACCACGCACCGTCGTCAGCTGAGTATTCTTGTCTCTGTTAATTTTCGGGTCGGATTCGGTTTGTTTCATCGTTAGGAACGCTTTCACCGTGTCTAAAGTTTGACCACTCAATATTCCTCTACGGTTGAACGCCTCAGTTTTTGCCAACTCGAGCTCGCGGACGGGCGCAGTCGCCCACACGATCCAAAGGTTTTCTGTACCTCGTTGTCCTCTAAATTCGTTCCAGCTCGTTTCAACTTTTTGACCCGCACCAAGTGTTGCCGAACCGTCGTTGATGCGCGGAGTGGGATAGAGAATGGTGAAACTACTGGTGTTGGGTTCGGGGGTGCCTTCGTTAAATACGTAAACATAACCAGGGTTGGAACTGGTAACGTTAAGACGAAATTTATCCCCGGTGTCAAACACGTCCTGGTCATTCGACAAAAATTCTTTATCGTACGGTTTGTTGTTCCGCATCCTTTGAACGGTTAGCGAGAAAATAAAGGAGCGTGTTGGGGTAGCGGGCTGTTCGGTTGGACTTGGGCGCGGCTCGTCCTTCTTCGGTTCCGTAGTGATCTTCCTGGTTCCCCAGAAGAAAACCAAAACGCTGATCAGAAGGATTAAAACTCCACCGATTACCGCATAGTGTATTTTGCCCAAAGGAAATGGACGGCTGACACTGCCTGACCTTGTAAATAGGGCCGCGGGTTCATCTTCCTTCAACAGCGCGCGTGCCAGGCTGTCGCCGAATTCCGCTGCACTTTGATAGCGAGCAGATCGATCAAACGAGAGCGCTCGAAGAATTATCGCCTGCGCTTCTGTCGATAAGTTTGGGCGCAGGTCTACGGGCTTCACACGCACACCATCACGATGCATTTCCAGCAGCTGTGGCCCAGACGTCGGGTTGAATGGTCGACGGCCTGTGACCATCTCATACGCGATCACGCCCATCGAATAAATGTCGCTCGCGGCTGTGAGTCGTTCACCACCGCGAAGCTGTTCTGGCGACATGTAGACCAGCGTGCCGATGTGCACGCTTTCAAGCGTACTGGGCGCGACCACTGAATCCTTGACCTTCGCAATTCCGAAATCAACAACCTTCACGAGCTCTTCACCGCCCTTAAGCGGCTGAAGCATGATGTTCTCCGGCTTGAGGTCACGATGGAGAATGCCCTTCTCATGAACGTCGTCGAGCGCAGCGCCGACCTGCTTCAAAATCCGTGCGGCACGCTCGAGATCCATACCCTCCACCGGAATCTGTGAACGCAATGTCACGCCGCTGACGTACTGCATCACGACGAACGGCTTTCCATCCGGAAGCTCGCCCGCGCCTAATACGTTAACCACGTTCGGATGATCTATGCGCGCGAGTGCCTCGGCTTCGTGTCTAAACTTCTTCACCAGATACTCGTCTGTGACAGTCGCATCCAGGAGCACCTTGATGACGACGCGTTTGGGGGGAAGTTTGAGATCGAGCGCGCAATAAACTTGACCGATACCGCCCTTGCTGAGTGCGCGTTCGACGAGAAAACGTCCCTCAATCGTCTTTCCTACGAGGCTGTCGCCGGATCCATTCAACCGGGCGGATCTGTTGTCAATGTCGCCGGATATGATCCTCAGTCCTAATTCAAAAACAGGGGTCTCCAGAAAACGATCGGAGGAGTCGTCGGCCTTCAACAACGACCTCACCTCACGCACGAGAAAGGGATCCTCGTTACACGCACTCGCGACGAAAGCGCTGCGCTCAGACTGAGGCACTGACAAGGTCGAATCGTAGATTTCCTGAATGCGATCCCAGAGGGGGCGCTCCATCAATGTCTCCTAAGGTGAGAACTCGAAAAGGCGGAGTCCGGCGTAAAGTTTATTCAGGTGCGTTGAGTCATGTACTTTGCGGGCAGCATTTTATACACGCGAAGTAAGGCTGACAATACTTTTTCGGACTCGAATTACTGGGCCGGTAACAACTAAAAGGGACCGGCGACAGGGCGAAAAAACCATGCCGGCCCGCCGCACAAGAGCTCTGAATCGACGGTCTTCTACATAATGGTTTCAGGTCGCAATACATTACTTTGTCGCGGTGCGGACGAATGATTTAACAGTTTGTCGAAGGATAGGCTGACGGTTGCTGGTAAGATACGCAGCACCCAGGCCTTTCTCGCACGTAAGCCTGCTCGAACGTCCACGTCCGCAATTGTCAAATGGCCCAGAATGGCGAAATCACTGACTTGCTAAAAGCCTGGAGCGGCGGAGATCCCGAGGCGCTGGAGAAACTGCTGCCGCTCGTTGATCACGAGTTAAATCGGATAGCGCACGCATACATGATGAATGAACGAGCAGGACGCTCATTGCACACGAGTGCGTTGGTGCAGGAGGCACTCGCTAGCCTCATTCTGAGTAGACCGATCGACTGGAAAAGCAGAAAGCATTTCTACGCAATCGTAGCGTGGCGAATGCGTCACATTCTTATCGAACACGCACGCCGGCGCTTAGCCAAGAAGCGCGGAGAAGACGCTGAACATATCAATGTCGACGAGGTCCTGTTCCTCTCGCTGGAACAGTCTGAAGAGCTGGTTATGCTCGACAAGGCATTAAAAAAGCTCGCCGTGATTGACGAACTCAAGGCAAAGATCGTCGAGCTTCATCACTTCGGCGGTTTCACTCACGAAGAGATCGCGGAACTATTGGATATGTCGCCGCAGAAGGTTCAGCGTTACTGGCGCTTCGCTCGATCGTGGCTGAAACGAGAAATCAGCGGAGAAGATTAGGCCGCGACCGAATTGCCAGTAGGACAGCGGATCGATATGCTTTCGCGCATCATGAGATACCCATTCCCTCTGCTAATCGTTGCCGCAACGTTCGTTCTCTCCTTTAATGTCCTGGCCCAGGATGCGAGTCCCGCAGCTTCAAGTCCTGCCGTTAAGAATGTGCAAGTGACGGCGTCCGCCAAAGAAGCCGAAGTCGGGCAACAAGTGAAGATTACGGTTGTGGCGACGGATGCGTCAGGTAACGTTGTGAAGGAAAAACCTTCAACGTATTTCGCCGGTCCCTTCGACATTGCAGCCGCCGATGAGGACGGGAACGTAAAGCTCTTCGGCACCGGTGAAGTCACTGTCGGCGCGATTGTCGGAGGCAAAGCGG
>DAIOGT010000042.1:20658-28906 GCA_036745095.1 Pyrinomonadaceae bacterium | reverse complement strand
AATCGAGAGCGTTCTTGCGCGGCACCCGAATGTGCGAATGGCCCAGGTGGTCGCATCAGGCGCCAGCCCCTCCGATAAGAAGTTAGTCGCGTACGTGATGCTCGCCGAACCGGCGGAAGAGACTGTCCGCGAACTACACGATTACGCCGCGCGCTTCCTGCCTTCATACATGATCCCTTCGGCGTTCGTGGCGCTGGAACGCTTTCCCCTCTTGACGAGTGGAAAAGTGGATCGACGTGCTCTTCCCGCTGCGGGCAGAGAACACACACTTTCAGCAGGTCCGGCGGCGCGGGCTTCAACGCCGGTCGAAGCTTCTCTCGTTGAAATCTGGTGCGAGGTGCTCGGCTTGGACCAGGTCGGTATCTACGACAACTTCTTTGATCTCGGCGGTCATTCCTTGGCCCTCGTCAAGTTGAGGGCACGAATCGAATCACGACTGGGCCGTCGCCTGTCATTACCGGAGCTGTTTACGTTTCCCTCAATCGCCGCTCTTGGCCGGCACCTGCAGGATGTGGACGGGGAGAACGATCCCCTGGCCCAGGCACGCACACGCGCGACACGCCAAACGTCAGCATCTCGATTGAGAAGACAGCGATCGGCCGAGCTCCGGCTGAAGCAACCTGCTTATCAGTTCATTAACCGGGCGGACGTAACTCATCACGAATTATAAGGACAACGAAATGACGACATTAGCACCGGATGGTATCGCGATCATTGGCATGGCTGGTTCTTTTCCAGGCGCAGCGTCTGTTGACGCGCTCTGGAAGAACCTGCAGCACGGAGTCGAATCGATCACGCACTTCTCAGATGACGAGCTGCTGGACGCTGGAGTGTCACCGGAGTCAGTGCGCGATCCCTACTACGTGAAAGCAGCGCCGACACTTGGGAATATCGACTTGTTCGATGCACCGATGTTCAACCTTAGTCCCGCCGAAGCGGAGATTATGGATCCACAACACCGGCTGTTTCTCGAATGTGCCCTCGCGAGCCTCGAGAACGCGGGTTACAGCTCTGATCGCGGGAAAAACCGTATCAGCGTCTACGGTGGCGCAGGCATCAATCGCTATCTGCTCGAAGAGATCGATCGCTCAGACCTGTTGAAGTCGGGAATCAAGACCGTCACAGGCAATGACAAGGATTACCTCACCGCACGCGTGTCATACAAACTCAACCTGACCGGTCCCAGCATCTGCGTTCAAAGCGCGTGCTCCACTTCATTAGTTGCGGTGCACCTCGCTTGCCGCAGCTTGTTGGACCATGAAACGGACATGGCCCTCGCAGGCGGCGTTTCGCTCCGGGTACCGCAGACTGCGGGTTACTGGTACGAAGAAGGTGGAATACTTTCTCCCGACGGACACTGTCGCGCGTTCGACGCCGACGCTGGAGGAACAATATTTGGAAGTGCCGTAGGTATCGTCGTGCTTAAGCGTCTCGAAGAGGCGATTGCAGATGGTGACACCATTCACGCGGTGATACGCGGCAGCGCCGTCAACAACGACGGCTCGGCCAAGGCCGGCTTCACTGCGCCAAGTGTCCAATCGCAGGCGGAACTGATTACGGAAGCATTGCTCGTGGCGGACGTTGACCCACGTTCGATCAGCTACGTTGAAGCGCACGGGACCGGTACCAATCTCGGTGATCCGATCGAGCTTGCAGCTCTCACCAAAGCTTACCTGGGCTGGACTCGTGATCGAGGTTTCTGCGCGATCGGATCGGTGAAAACGAACGTCGGGCACCTGGATACCGCGGCGGGCGTGACCGGCTTGATCAAGACGGCGATGGCGCTTGAACACAAAATGATTCCGCCGAGTCTTAACTATAAAACGCCAAATCCGGAAATCGATTTTGACAACAGTTCGTTTTATGTAAATACGACTTTACGCGAGTGGACGACAACAGATTCACCGCGACGCGCCGCAGTGAGTTCGTTTGGTCTCGGTGGCACCAACTGCCACATGATCCTCGAGGAAGCGCCGGCAGTTGCCCCACGCGTCGCCGCCTCCAACCGTCGTTCCTACCTCATTCCCGTTTCAGCTAAGAGCAACAAAGCGCTTGAACAGATGTGTGATGCTCTTGCGGATCATATTTCGCAGGTTCCTGAGACGCGATTGGACGACGTCGCTTTAACGTATCAGGAAGGAAGGAAGACGTATCCGCACCGGAGACTTGTGGTTGCGGGCAGCCGTGAGCAGGCGATCGATTCGCTTCGGGGTCGAGGATTGAGTCCGATGTTGACGACGATCGAGGAGTCGATAACTTCTCCGGTGGCGTTTCTGTTGCCGGGCCAGGGAAGTCAGTTTGCTAACATGGGCGCAGACCTCTACGACGCGGAACCTGTGTTCCGTGGTTACGTTGACTCCGCTGCAGACATCCTCAAACAAACGCTGGGTTTCGATCTGCGTGTGAAACTGTTTCCAGCTCGATATGGAAGTGAATCCGCAGGTCCGGAGCTGGACCACACATCGGTGTTGCAACCGGCGCTCTTCACGCTCGAGTTTGCGTTGGCCCAACTGTGGCAGAGTTGGGGAGTGCGTCCAGAGTTCTTCCTCGGGCACAGTCTTGGAGAGTATGTAGCCGCGACTTTGGCAGGTGTCATGTCATTTGAAGACGGGCTTCAGCTCGTTGCACGCCGCGGCGAACTGATTGGCAGCTTGCCAACCGGCATGATGTTGGCGGTGCCGCTGCCACACCATGACGTGCTGCCTTTACTGGGCCACGAGCTCTCAATTGCGGCGGTCAATGGTCCCGAGCGCACTGTTGTTTCCGGCCCTGCCCCGGCCATTACTGAATTTGAAAAGACACTGGCTGCACGGAACGTTCCGTTTTCTCGTTTGTCGACTTCGCACGCATTCCATTCCTCCATGATAGACGCCATCATTCCGGAGTTTCGCGAAGCGCTGCGCCGTGTGACTCTGCGCCCACCGCAGACGAGGTACGTATCGAACGTGACCGGCACGTGGATCACAGCCACCGAAGCCACGGACCCCGAATATTGGGTGCGCCACCTTCTCGAACCGGTCCGTTTCTTTGATGGTCTAACTACGCTCAAGGCAGTGCCACGCGTTGTCCTGCTCGAAGTGGGACCGGGCCGCGTGCTTACTGGTTTGGCGAAAGCCGGGCTGCGCGGCGCCGGTGTTCCGAAGTGTCTGATCTCAATTCCTGATCTCAAGAAAGCCGGCGCCACTGAGGAACACCTGCACCGTACGTTAGGCGAATTGTGGTTAGCCGGAGTACCGGTGAATTGGAGTGATTATCAAAAGGACACTGGATCGAGGCGCGTGCCACTCCCGGGTTACGCTTTCCAGCGAGAACGGTACTGGCTCTCGAGCAGGAAAACGAGAGCGCTCGAGGCCAGGGCCATTGAGCCGCGAATCGACGAGACTCAAACGCTGATGTTGCTGCCGATGTGGCAGAAGTTTACGGAACCCGCACACCCGGTCAAAACAATGCCATACGGTGGAGTCACCGTCGTGCTCTACGATCAAAACGAACTGGCCCAGAACGTCGTTGAAAAATTGCGACCTGGCAGTACGGAAACTGTCTTCGTCCAAACCGCTTCGGAGTTTCAGCAAGTTAACGATTTCTCCTTCACGATTGATGCGGGAAACCCGCAGGACTATCAGAAGTTGTTCGGCGCTTTGAGTTCGCGATTAGATGACGGACCGGTGCGAGTTGTTCATCTTCTGAACCTTGGGCCGAAGCCAGAAGATCAGTCGAATCACGTCAATTCATTCAATAGCCTGATTTGGATCGCCCAAAACATGTGCATGCAGCTTCCAGTTACGCCCGTCGATCTCGTCATCGTTTCCACCGGTGCTCACGCGGTCAATGGTACGGAGATGATTAACGCAGAGAGCGCGTTGATCGCTGGTCCATTTCAAGTGATACCACGCGAGTACCCGAATTATGGGTGTCGCTGGATTGATATCGACCGGTCCGATTCCACCCTTGCTGCGCTTGCTGAGGTGTTCAGCAGCGAAACAGATCCCGACGAAGCCATCGCCGCTTACGCATATCGGCACGGAAAACGGTACGAACGTTCACTTGCAGAATTCCGTCTGCCCGCGCGTGAAACAGGACGCAGTCCGTTCAGGCAGCATGGGGTGTATCTCATTACCGGCGGCTTTGGAGGGATCGGGGTCGAAACTGCTGAATTCCTGGCGCGTGAGTATCAGGCAAAGCTGGTGCTGACCGGCAGAACAACGCTTCCCGAACGCTCGCAGTGGAATGAGTTTCTGAGCAAGGATTCGAGTTCTAAAGTAGCCCGGCGACTTTTGACAGTGCTCAAACTCGAAGCTCTTGGAGCAGAGGTACTAGCCGTCACGGCGGATGTTGCGAACGAAATTCAAATGCAAGCGGTGATCGATCGAGCCGAGTCAAGGTTCGGAACTATCAACGGCGTAATTCATGCGGCAGGAATAGCCGGTGGCGAATTGATTGCTGCAAGTAAATCGAGGCTCGAGAACGGCGTCTTTCGGCCGAAGGTTGAGGGTGCGCGCGTGTTGGCGAAGTTATTCAGCACTCACACACTCGACTTCTTCGTTTGCTGTTCTTCAGTTCAAAGCCTGCTCGGAGATATCGGACAGACTGATTACTGCTCCGCAAATGCTTTCCTCGATGCGTTTGCCTACTCGTTAAGAAGCACCGGAACCCAGCCTTGCCTCTCAGTCAATTGGGACACGTGGCGCGACGTGGGTATGGCTGCGGACATCCCGACGGCAAGCAATGGAAATCGTCCGCGAGGTATCTCTCCCTCGGAAGGGATTTCGAAACTCAGTCAACTTCTATCGACCTCGTTCCCTCAAGCAGTCGTGTGTGGCAGCGATCTGTTACCGCGCTTGAAGGACGCTTATAGTCCGAGGAAAATCACTCCGCTTGAGATTCCCTACGATCTCATCGTGACAGAAACTGCCGCGCCACACATGCGGCCCGAACTCTTCACACCGTACGTTGCACCCGAGACTTCCATGGAACACGCGATTGCCGATGTGTGGCGGGAAGTGCTCAGTATCGATCGCGTCGGTCTTGACGACAGCCTCTTCGAACTCGGCGGAGATTCGATCCTTGCGATTCGCGTGAGTCAATTGCTCGAGGAGAAGCTCGGCATTCCTGTCGCGCCAGTTCAAATCTTTGCCGCCACAACCGTTCGTGGACTAGTCGCCCTCGTCAGCGGCCGCGAGCAAGTGGGTGCGGATCTGAAAGTACATCAAAGCCGCGGTGAGCTGCGCAGAGCCAGCCGAATTAACGCCTAACACAGAACTCCAATACACACTGTCTAAGGTGCTACTGGAATCAACATTCCTTTAGGAAGGGATTCTTCCGTGTCTGAATTCTTATCAGAAGAAAAGAGATTATTGCTGGCGAAAGCGCTAAGCAGCGCCGGACACCGCAACGGTGCAACGATTGCCAGAAGGAATTCTGACGACCCCGCGCCATTATCTTTCGCGCAACAACGTATCTGGTTCATCCAACAACTGAATCCGGATAATCCGCAATACAACACGCCCGTTGGAGTCAGTCTCAAGGGCTCACTCAATATCCCCGCGCTCGAATCAACCTTAAGCGAGATTGTGCGACGTCATGAAGTATTGAGAACTGTCTTCTCAACTGTTGATGGTCAACCCGTGCAAGCAGTTTTGCCTGCCTCCGACCTGCGACTGCGGATCAGAAATTTGTCTGACCATCCATTAACTGACAGACACGTTGTGGCTCAGCGGATCATCGACGAAGAGTCGGCCCGCCCGTTCGATCTCGAGGGTGGACCATTTACCCGTTTCGTGCTGCTTCAATTAGCTGAAGATGAACACTGGTTGAACCTCGTGACTCATCACATGGTGTTTGATACGTGGTCCATCGATATTTTCGGACGTGAGTTAACTGCGATCTATGGTGCATTCCTTGAGAAGAGACCTGTTCCGCTTCCGGATCTGCCAATCCAGTATGCAGACTTTTCGCTTTGGCAGCGGGAACAATTTCAGGGTGAAGAACTGAGACAGCAACTCGCCTATTGGACTACGAAGTTGAGTGGTGCGCCACCTTTGCTGATGCTGCCGACGGATCGTCCGAGACCTCCGGTGCAGAGCTATCGTGGCCGTATCCAGCCATTCTCGTTATCAGCAGACCTGACCGCGTCGTTGAACGAGCTGAGCCGCGCCGAAGGGGTGACTCTATTCATGACGCTGTTAGCAGCCTTTCAAACATTGCTTAATCGCTACTCAGGTCAGGAGGAGATCGTAACCGGGACAGCAACCGGTAATCGCAATCGCCGCGAGATGGAAGGCTTAATCGGCTGCTTCATCAATTCACTACTGTTCCGGACGAACTTCTCCGGCGATCCCACCTTCCGCGAGGTGTTGGGCCAGGTGCGCCAATTGAATCTCGAGGCGTCGTCTAACCAGGATGTTCCGTTCGAACAAGTCGTAGCAGCCTTACATCCGAAGAGAGATCTCAGTTATGCCCCACTGACCCAGGTAGTGCTGACTCTCCAGAATACCGAGTTAAGCACGCCGGTGGCCGCAGGTTTGGAAATCAAGCGCTTGAGTATGCCGGAGAGAATGGCAGCACAGTACGACTTGATGATCAATCTCAGAGACAGTGGAAGCAAATTGCATGGCCTGCTCGAATACAACACCGACCTTTTCGATTCGAGTACGGCCCAAAGAATCCTCGGACATTTCGAGACAGTACTCGAATCAATCGTCGCTAATCCCGCGCAACGAGTTTCTGCGCTGGATGTTCTAAGCCAGAAAGAGCGTTTGCACCTTGTCTCCGGTCTTAATGAAACCCGCACCGACTTTCAGCAGTACGGCTTTCTTCCCGATCTTATTCAGCAGCAGGCGGAGCAACAGCCCGACGCATTGGCGGTGACATTCGAGGGCCAACGTTTAACTTACGGTGAGCTGAACTCACGCGCCAACCAGCTCGCGCATTACTTACGCGGTCTTGGTGTAAGGGCTGAGGAACTCGTTGGCGTCTGTCTCGAGCGCGGGTTGGACATGGTCGTGGCGGTGCTCGGGATCCTCAAAGCCGGCGCCGCTTACCTGCCGCTCGATCCCACTTACCCGCGCGACCGGCTGGAGTTCATGATTAACGACTCGGGTCCTTCCGTATTGCTCACGCAGGAACAATTTTCTCAGCACCTGTCATCTGCGAGCCAGCAAGTGGTTTGTATCGATTCTGATTGGACCCGGATCGCGTTTGAGAACAAAGAAAATCCCGAGACGACACTCAGCACCGGCAATTTGGCTTACGTCCTCTACACCTCAGGCTCGACCGGTGTCCCTAAAGGCGTGATGGTAACGCACGGCTCGCTGAAAAATTTTCTGCTGTCCACTTCTCGCGAACTTGAAATGACAAGCGATGACGTACTTGCGGCGGTCACTACGCTCGGATTCGACATCGCTGGTCTGGAGCTTTACCTGCCCCTAATCGTCGGAGCGCGTGTTGGTTTGGTTTCGAGGGAGAAGGCGAGTGACGGAAGGTTGTTGCGCGATGAAGTAGTCAAACTGGGTACGACAGTGCTGCAAGGCACTCCGGCCACGTGGCGCATGTTGCTCGAGGCTGGCATCCAGTTGAAGCCATCCTTCAAGGTGTTTTGTGGCGGCGAAGCGATGACCGGCGACCTTAAGGACCAGCTCGTAGACACGGGTGCGAAGGTCTGGAACCTTTATGGTCCAACTGAAACGACGATCTGGTCCACCGTGAAGCGACTTGCGCCGGACTCCGTGCCGACGATCGGTCAACCGCTCGCTAACACTCAAATTTATATACTTAATCAGTCGCTGCAACCTGCGCCGGTCGGCGTGGCCGGCGAACTCTATATCGGTGGCGCAGGATTGGCGCGCGGCTATCTCAAACGGCCGGAGCTGACGGCCGAACGCTTTATTCCCAATCCCTTCAGTGCCGATCCGGGTGGTCGTCTTTACCAGACAGGCGACCTCGTGCGCTACCTCGCAAATGGCGACATCGAATATCTCGACCGCATTGATTTTCAGATCAAGATACGTGGCTTTCGCATCGAGCTCGGCGAAATTGAAACTGTTCTTGGTCAACATCCCAGCGTACGGCAGGCAGTTGTCGCGGCCCGCGACAATCCGTCAGGCGAAAAAGGTCTGATTGCCTACGTTGTGCTTGAACGGGCAGAAACCTCGCAGGGCCGGCTGGATGAGTTACGCGAATTTCTGCGTCGAGCGTTGCCGGCTTACATGGTTCCATCGACCTTTGTGCTGCTGGATGAGCTGCCGAAGGC
>DAIOGT010000042.1:0-20558 GCA_036745095.1 Pyrinomonadaceae bacterium | reverse complement strand
TGCCGGCTTACATGGTTCCATCGACCTTTGTGCTGCTGGATGAGCTGCCGAAGGCACCCTCCGGAAAGATCGATCGCAAGGCTCTGCATGACCTTCAATCTTTAGACCCAGGAAAACCGTTTATCGCGCCTACAACTCCGACCGAAATCCTCGTAGCCGGTATCTGGTCGGAGTTGCTTGGCACGGATCGAATCAGTGTGGACGCAGATTTCTTTGAGCTTGGCGGAGACTCGCTCCAGGTCCAGCGAATGCTCGCCAAAGTCATGCAGTTATCCGAAGTGACGGTGCCGCTGAGGACTGTTTTCCTGAATCCGAGCGTGTCGCACATCGCATCGATAATCGATCGTACGAGGGAGATAGCAGCGACGGATGAAACTCGTCTTAACGACCTGGTTAGTAACCTCTCAGATGAACAAATCGACTCGCTGTTGCGTGAAGCACTCGCTGAGTCGGCAAGCCAGCCAGCCCTTGAGTTCGCTGGACAGGAGTGAAAGAAAAAATGGTGCAAGTACAAAACAACATACCGAACCTGTCGGCCCAACAGAAACAACAATTGCTCGCGCAGCTACTGCGTAAGGAATCAAGAGAGGGGTTCACGAACCTGACGATTGAGCAGCGCCGGCTCTGGCTGTTGCGTCAATTGGAGGAGAGTGTGCCTACACATGTTTTCAAGGCCTTCCAAATTGACGGTCTAATAGACCTTGAAGCGTTGCACAGCAGTCTCGATGAGATCGTGCGCCGGCATGAAATGTTGAGGGCGTCGTTCATCGATCTCGATGGGCGTCCGGTCAGAGTCATTGCCCCAAGGGTGAAGCTAAAACTGCCGCTGATTGACGTATCACATTACGCACCCGAAAAGCGTGATTTAGAGATTCAAAAGCAGGCTGTGGGCGAGGGCCAGAGACCATTCGACGTCAGCGTGGCGCCTTTGCTCAGGCTTACTTTGATTCGCAAGGCCGCAAACCAACATGTGCTGCTGATTACGATGCACGAACTAATAGCTGATGATCGATCAGTCGCGATTTTGCTGCACGAATTAATAACTGTTTACGAGGCGTTGCTGGACGGAACACACTCGCACGCACCCGACTCTCCTGCGCGTTACAGTGACTTCGCAAAGTGGCAACAGGAGTGGCTCCAAAGCCGCGAGTACTCAAGCCAACTCACTTACTGGGAGACGACGCTTGCTGATGCTCCGGTTCTCGAGTTGTTGAGCGACCGACCGCGACCGGTTGTAAAGACTCATAACGGAGCCCGGCGCTCTGGTCTGCTGCCCGCGACGATCGTTAAGAAACTCGAGGAATTAGGCGAATTGAATGGCGCCCCGCTTTCAACTGTCATCTTGTCGGCCTTTCATGTTTTTCTGTCGTTGTATTCCGGACAGGACGACATAACGGTCGGGCTAGCGAGTGTTTCGCGATATCAACCTGAATTCAAGAACCTGATCGGACCACTGACGAATACCCTCCTGATGCGAGCCGATCTGTCTAACGTTTCCAGCTTCGACGGTCTGCTGGACCAGGTTAAAAAGCGAGCCTTGCAGGCTTTCGAGCACCGGGAAATGCCTTTTGACAAACTGGTAGAAGAGCTGCATCCACAACGCGACCTCAGTCGCACTCCGCTATTTCAAGCCAAACTCGTTTTTCGTGAACCAGTAGATGTGCTGATTGAAGGGAGGACCCTCAAATGCACATGGATCGATGCAGATCTGGGTACAGCGCTTTTCGATCTAACGTTACTGGTAGTTCCGGTGCCGGACGGTCTCGTGCTCGAAATTGAGTTCAATACAGATTTGTTTGACGCGACGACGATCGAACGAATGCTCGCGCAACTGCGTACGCTTTGCCAAAACATCGCCGCAAACTCGCAACAGCGGATCTCAGAAATAGCCGGCGTAACTGACACGGATCGTGTGCGTCTGCTGAGCGAATGGAACAGCACAAAGGCGACACTCGCCAATGACGTGTGCCTGCACCAGCTCATCGAGCGACAGACGGAACGACAGCCCGAGGCATTGGCGGTTGTATTCGACGGCCAACAGCTCACATACGATGAGTTGAACTCACGCGCAAATCAGCTCGCGTATTACCTGCGTGATCTGGGGGTTGGTCCAGAGGTTCGCGTCGGGATTCGACTTGAGAAGGGATTGGAGATGATCGTCGGCATGTTGGCGGTCTTGAAAGCCGGCGGGGTCTATGTGCCATTGGATACGGCTTACCCGCGCGAGCGATTGGACTTGATGCTCCAGGATAGTCAGATCGAAGTGATTCTCACTATGAAGCACCTGCATCAACAGCCTGAAACTGCTCGTCGAGTTGTGTGTCTCGATATTGCTTCGGAATACATCTCCGAGTTTCCCTCGAACGATCTCGAACATCATGTCACTCCGGACAATCTCGCGTACATCATCTACACTTCCGGTTCGACCGGACGGCCGAAGGGAGTGATGATTACACACCGCAACGTCGTCAACAATCTACACTGGAGACAGAGCAAATGGCCGCTCACACCCGCCGATCGTGTTTTGCAAAGTTACTCGTTCAGCTTCGATCCATCGGTATGGGCCACGTTCTGGCCACTGCTCGCTGGGGCTTGCGTCGTTCTCCCACGAACTGATGGCAACCTCGACTCGGTGGCGCTTACCCGGTCCATGGTCCAACAAGGCATCACCGTGTACGGGGCCGCGCCGAGCGTGCATTCGGTGCTGATGGATGAGCCGGCCTTCCAGGCATGCAGCAGCTTGCGTTATGTCTTCAGCGGCGGTGAGTTGCTGGACGGTTACTTACAGCGACAAATTCACCAACAGTCGAAGGCAGAACTTTACAACGTATATGGTCCTACTGAGGCTACCATTGACTGTACTTACTGGCTTTGCCCGCGAGTCGCCACACCGGCGCCGGCGCCCATCGGTATACCTATCGCAAACACCAGCATCTATGTGGTGGACCAGCAACTGGAACTTAAGCCCATCGGCGCTCCAGGAGAAATTTGCATCGGTGGCATCGGTTTGGCCCGAGGCTATGCAGGTGATCCCACCCTCACCGCTGAAAAATTCCTGCCCGATCCGTTCTCGACAACTCCCGGCGCCAGAATGTATCGCACTGGTGACCGTGGCGCCTGGTTGGGCCGTGGCGTCTTGGACTTCATCGGCAGAGGTGATGACCAGGTAAAGGTTCGCGGCTTCCGCATTGAACTGGCGGAAATAGAACGAAACCTGATGCGTCACGAAAACATCCGTGAAGCGGCGGTGATCGTGAGACGCAACTCCGCCACAGACTCAGCTGTGATCGCATACTTCGCAACCAGCAACGCAGAAGACGGTCCCAGTTCAACTGCGCTGGTGGAGTTTCTTCAGTTGCGATTACCGAAATACATGATTCCGGATGCCTTCGTGGCACTTGAGAGCCTCCCACGCACTGCAACCGGCAAGATCAACAAGCAGCTTTTGATGACGGAGTCAGACCCGCGCAAAAAGACTGATCGTACATTTCGTCCACCGCGCGATGTAATCGAGACTGAGATCAGTCAGATCGTTGGGAGTGTGCTGGGCCTGGACCAGGTGAGTATTGACGACGACATCTTCGACCTCGGAAGCAACTCACTGCTCATCGCAAGGATCGCTTCACGACTGTCGAGTGCATACAAAATCGATCTGCCCGTCCAGCACATCTTCAAAGATCCGAGCGTGGCTGGAATTGCGGCTCTCGTTGATATTTATCAACGAGAAGGGAACCATGGCATCACTCCCTGGACCATAGAACAAGTGGCAGCCGACGCCGAGTTGGAGCCTGCAATCACCGCGGAAGGCCTCCCGCCTTTCGAACACCGAACCGCGCAACGAGTTTTCATTACTGGCGCCACGGGATATCTGGGCGCATTCATTCTTGAACGACTTCTTCGCACCAGCGAGGTCGATTGCGTTTGCCTCGTACGCGCTTCGACCCGCGAAAAAGGTTTCGAGCGGATCCGTGACGCCATGAAGGTTTACCGCATTTGGGACGATTCGTTTGCCGCGCGCATTCATGCGGTGTTGGGAGATATCGCTAAGCCTGAGCTGGGGATCGAGCAACAGGAGTTTGCTGAGTTAGCACGCGACGTGGATGTCATCTATCACTGCGCTGCCCTCGTAAACTTTATCTATCCATATTCCGCGCTGCGCGCGCCAAATGTACGTGGTACGCATGAAGTACTTCGCCTCGCAACCTCCGTTAAATTGAAACCCGTTCACTACACTTCAACTGTCGACGTGCTTCTCGGCACGCACATGCAACGTCCGTTCTACGAAGACGACGAGAGCGTGTTGCACGAGCCCAACGAGATTCCGGACGGTTATGGCCGGAGCAAGCTCATCGCCGAAAAAATGCTTGCAAATGCCCGAGCGCGCGGTGTGCCGGTTGTGATCTACCGGCCTGGTCTAATCATGGGCCACACAACTACCGGCGCCACACAAACGAACGATTATCTGCTCGTCGGGTTAAAGGGCTATATCGATCTCGGCATGCTCGGTGAACCGAATATCATGATCGACTTCGTCACAGTGGACTTCGTGGCCGAAGCCATCGTGCATCTTTCCACGCAGCGTGAGTCAATCGGCAGATACTTCCACATCTGGAATCCGCGACCGGTACACATGGGTCGCGCTTACGACTGGATTGACTCGTTTGGCTATCACCTGAAAGTCGTGCCCGCGAGCGTGCTCAAAGAAAAGGTGCTTAAGGAAGTGGACATCTCGAATGTGCTTTATCCGTTTTTGCCGCTTTTCCGCGCCTTACGCGACAATCCTCCCATCTCGTCTCACGATCCGAAAGTGATGGAGAAGATCAACCTCTTCGATGAATGCCGCAACACAATCGACGGTCTGGAACGAAGCGGTATCGAATTCTCTTCGCTCGACGAAGCGCAGGCGCATCGTTGTTTATCTTATTTGGTTAGCATCGGATTCTTACCGAAGCCGGCGGGTTATGCCGAACAGCTTAACTAGTGCAGCCGCGCGTCTCGTCCGTCCGACCCGACAGATTTAGGAGAATCCATGTCATATCCGAATTCCGAACAATACCTCGAGCCCTATCCGTCTCAATTTCCCAGACCCGTGCAATTGCCTGATCATCTGATCGGAGTGCCCGGCGGAGAGTGGGCCTTCTGGCGATGGGCGTGTCTGCGAGGAGCTGGCTTCCCGGCGCATCTTGTCGACCAACTTGCGGCGCCCGCTTGCGCTGCCGCCGCTGATGACGTCTTGCGGCTCGAGTCAAAGATCGCGGCACGCAGCCAGGAAGCAGTTGTTGCGCTTGAAATAGAGCTTGAATTAATCACGGATCGAAAGCAACGCAAACAGTTTATTAAGGGCCTGAAGCAATTGAAGCGGGGCGAGCTGCCAAAATACGACGCAGGCGAAGCCTTTGGACCACTTCAAGCATTTGCGACTGCACAGCACACACTCGCAGAAGCGCGAGCCCGTTACCAAGAGACGTTCCGGACAAGTACTCGCGAAATCGCCGGCCGCATCCGGAAGATGTGCCTTGATCCCCTTTTTCGTCAGGCAGTGCTTCTTCAAAACCGCAATGCGCTGAACCATGTAATTGAATCATTCTCTCGCGAAAGCGATGGACCACGGGTCGGCTCCAAGACGAGGCAGCACGAAGAGCTCATTGCCAACTACTTGCAGCGCTATTGTCTGAAGAACGACACCGTGGGTTTCTTTGGACCAGTCGGGTGGGCACGGTTGGAGCCAACCGTCGCAGGGTTGACCTGCAATCCTGGACCAAACCTTGTTTCGACGTCTTCAATATACTTTGAGAACTGGGGCATCGAAGCGCTTGCGGATAAGCTCGCGGAGAACACTCGTCTCCTGCCATGGATCGCACCCAGGCTGTTGCCCTTCTTCCGCCTCGAGGGAAATAATTTGTATCTGCCCGGCGGAAACTCCACTCCCATTTCTCCGATTTACGCGACGATACTCAAGAAGTGCAACGGGGAAAAGACGGCGAGGCAAATCGCGCTTGAAGTGCTCAAGACACCGGGTAGCGGTTTGTCTTCCGCGACTCAGGTTTACGCCGTGTTACAGCAGATGTGCGCACGAAAAGTTATGAACTGGAAGTTTGAGATTCCCTACACGCGACATCCGGAGCGGTGGCTGAGAAAACTTCTGGAACGCATAGAACCTGCGGACTTGCGCGGGACCGCAATCGGGGCCCTCGATGAACTCGAACGGATGCGCGATAACGTCAACCGCGCCGTCGGAGATCCTGTCGCACTGGAAGAAGCGCTCGGGCGACTGGACACAGCTTTCATCGAAGTGACCTCACAGGAACCCACCAGGGCAGGCGGTGTCATGTATGCGAGCCGCACTCTGACTTATCAGGATTGCATACGTGATGTTGATGTACAGATTGGTCCTGATGTGCTGGACGCGATGAGTGAACCCCTGTCTCTTTTGTTAACGGCGACTCGTTGGTTCAGCTATAAAATCGCCCGTGTTTACCAGGGCTTATTCAATAAGCTGTACCGCGAATTGACTAATAACGGTGAAAAGGAATCATGCACATTCCTGGAGTTCGGGACGCGCGTGTATCCTATTTTGTACGATCCCGATAACCATCTCGTGGATGAGGTTATCGCTGAATTTGTAGAACTCTGGGCCCAGGTTTTGGATGCTCCAAGCGGGAAGCGGAGGGTGCAATTGAGTGCCGCCGAACTGAAAGAGAAAGTAGAACGTCTCTTTGCGGCGCCCGGTCCGGGATGGGAGCTCGCGCGCTACCACAGTCCCGACGTAATGATCGCCGGTTCTACACCTGAGGCGATTTCCGAGGGCGACTGTTTCTTCGTTCTCGGCGAACTGCACCTCACGACGAATACGTGTCGAGGATCTTTCATGGTGGGCCAGCATCCTTTTCCTAACGAACTGTACGAAGCGATTGATCGTGACTTGCCCAACGACGTTCTTTTGGCGGTGCCACCGCGACATTGGCCTCGACTCACTAATCGCACATCGTTGGCTCTGGTCCCATCAAAAGTCCATTTCCTCGAAGCGTGGGCGGACAATATCGCAGACGCACCACGATCGAAAGTCATTCCAATCGCTGAACTCGTTGTAGAAGACTCGACGGACGGGCTGATTATTCGCACCAGGAATGGCCGGCTCTCATTCAAAATAATCGAGGCTTTCGGCGACGTGTTGTCGGCTATGGCCGTGGACACACTGAAATTCGTTAATTCTGATCAGCATACTCCGCGCATCACAATCGATCGTCTGGTGCTTTCGCGAGAATGCTGGTCCATCGACGCCTCCGCGCTCGATTTTGTCGAAGATGAAGACGAAGACGAGCGCTATCTCAAAGTGCGACACTGGGCCAACGACCACGGGTTCCCAAGACAGGTATTCGTGAAGATTACTAACGAAACAAAACCGTTCTACGTTGATTTTCAATCTCCTCTTTATGTGGGAATCCTCATCAAAATGCTTCGTCGGGCGCGTACGCAGGCGCCGATTAACAAGCACGTTGTTATCTCGGAGATGCTGCCCACGCCGGATCAACTGTGGCTTCGTGATTCGTCTCAAAACGCTTATACCAGCGAGCTGCGAATCGTCACTCGCGACTTAGCGGCCTGAAGTTCAGCGTCCTGCATTACGCGGATCTTCCCTAAACAACCACTTCCAGGAATCAAAAATATGAGTACCTATCCGGCCGAGATATCGGGCAACATCATTGCTCCGTTTGGCGGGCAGTTGATCGACCTTGCTGTCCGTGATGAGGAGTTCAAACAAGAGCTCTTCCACGCGACAAAAGTCATTCCCTCGATTCAAATTTCACCAAGATCGGTCTGTGATCTCGAACTGCTCGCCACAGGCGCTTTCTCTCCACTGGATCGCTTCATGGGCCAGGCGGACTATGAGTCTGTCCTCGAACGCATGCGGCTGGCGGACGGAACGTTATTTCCTATTCCCGTCACGCTTCCGGTGCATCAGCTCGATGGTATTCGTGAGGGTAGTCGTCTTGCCTTGCGTGGTCCACAGAATCACCTCCTCGCCGTAATGTTAGTGGAGGAAATTTACGAATGGGATTACGACGCCGAAGTGCAAGCGCTGTACGGCACGGGCGGTGGTCATCCGATTGCCGCTGAGATGCGATCGTGGGGTAGGTTTTATATCAGCGGACCGATCGATCGGATACGGCTTCCCGAGCATCCCGATTTTCCTGATCTGCGTCGCACGCCGGCTCAGGTTCGCGCACAACTGAACAAATTGGGCCATGGCAACGTCGTCGGATTTCAAACCCGCAATCCGCTTCACCGCGCTCATGAAGAGTTAACCAAGCGGGCAGCGGAACGCGTCGGCGGCAGCCTTCTGATTCACCCGGTAGTTGGTGTTACTAAACCCGGCGACATCGACCATTACACTCGCGTTCGTTCTTACCTGCTGGCTTATGAGCACTACGACAAGACGCGGACGGCCCTGAGTCTGCTCCCGCTCGCTATGCGAATGGCGGGTCCTCGCGAGGCGCTGTGGCATGCGATCATTCGCCGAAATTACGGAGTGAACCACTTGATCGTTGGCCGTGACCACGCGAGTCCGGGCAAGGATCAAAACGGCATTCCTTTCTATGATCCTTATGAAGCTCAGAGACTGGTCGCAGCGTCGGCCTCGGAAACAGGTGTAACTGCAATCGCGTTTGAAGAGTTGGTCTACATCCCGGAGGACGATCGGTATGAAGAAATCAGCCGCGTCCCGAAAGAAAAGCGCTCGTTGACACTATCCGGTACGCAGGTGCGGGATGAATATCTCGCTAAAGGCGAGCCGCTGCCGCACTGGTTTACGCGTCCTGAGATCGCGGAGGTTCTGGCGGTCGCGTTTCCGCCTCGTCTGAAGCAGGGATTTTGCGTTTGGCTTACCGGTCTTCCCAGCTCCGGTAAATCGACGATCGCGGAGCACCTGTCAGCGGCGCTGCTCGAGTATGGGCGGCGCGTGACGATCCTTGATGGTGACATCGTCCGCACTCACTTGTCTAAAGGTTTGGGATTTAGCCGCGAAGATCGCGACACCAACATACGTCGCATTGGTTTCGTCGCCGCTGAGATCGTCCGACATAACGGCAGTGTCATTTGCGCGGCGATAAGCCCGTTCGACGGCACTCGGGAAGAAGTGCGGCACCTCGTCGGATCCGATCGGTTTGCCCTCGTGTTTGTCGACACATCTCCGGCAATCTGCGAGCAGCGCGACACGAAAGGATTTTATGCCGAAGCTCGCGCTTCGATCCTGAGTGGGTTTACAGGGATTGATGACTCGTACGAGGCGCCAATTGCACCCGACATTCATCTCGAAGCTGATCTGATGTCAGTGCGCGATTGTGTGAACAAAATATTTCGGCACTTGATAGATCAGGGTTTCCTGGATAACACGGCGCGCCGGACCGAATCTGAGAATTGACGAATGATGTCTATGCCGGCTACTTCGTTTTGTTACGACTTCTGAAAAGGCTGAAGGTGTCGTCGTCGGTTGGGCCAGATCCCTCTTTCTTCTGTCGCGTTAGGCTTTTTGGATGACTTACTCTACCCAGTCTGACATCGCCACCGAGGATCAGCTCACAAGCCTTGACCGAGTATTCCTCGAAACCCTGGGCGGTGAGAGGGATAAGCAGCCATTGCTTCTTTGCGAAACCGACCAGCCACGAAGGTGATACGGGAAACTCTTTTTGTAAGCTCTCGAAGTGTTCCGCAACAGTTGCTACCCAGACCCCATTAAACTGCGATTGGTTCGTCCGGTTTCTGAAAAGCAACATGAGTTTGTCGCCGACAAAAACATAGCTGAATCCGAACATCTGCTTGACGGTGGGCCGCATTGGCTGCAACTCATCAAGCGCGAATTCAAATGCCGCCAGGTTCTGTTTGTGAGTCGAAGTCTTCATAGGTCGGCCTTCCGGCAGGCTCTCAAACGCACACCTTAACCTGAAGCACAGGGGACTTAATGTCAACTCTACAGTGGAAGCACGTGACGGTTGTCGGATGTGGTCTGATGGGCGCATCGTTTGCCCTCGCGCTCAAGAAAATGTTCGAACAAGCTCAAGCCCACACGCTGTGATCGCTCTTAAATCACTTTGAGCAGGAGGTACAAACCGCAATGATTCTCATTCTTACACCAAACATCGACGAGCATAATCCCGAGTATCATCAGTTGCTGAGACATCTTTCCGATCTGCCGAACATCGAGCTTCGCATCCATTGCGAGCGGGGATTGGAGAAGTCCATGACTGAAGTACACCTGATCGGAAACACGGCTGGATTTTCGGAGGAACACTTTCGCAGTCTGCCTGCCGTAGAACATGTTGTGCGCGTTTCAGAAGCGTACCGGGTGCTGGGCCGGCATAATAGCGATCATCGTGCGGCAGGCTTCTCCTATCAGGGCGTCCGCTTTGGCCAGGACAATCTAAACGTGTTCGCTGGACTATGCGCGGTGGACACACCTCGACACGTTGAGATGATGATGCGAGCACTGCGCGACTGCGGACAGGTTTGCACGCGCATGGGCGCCTACAAGCCGCGCACGAGTCCGTATTCCTTCCAGGGCCACGGCAAGGAGTGCCTGCCTTATGTGTTTGAACTTGCCGGGCGGTACGGAATCAAGATCATTGCGATGGAAGTAACGCGCGAATCGCACATCGACGAGATCAATGAAGCTTTGGAGATGACGGGCAATCCGACCGGAGTTATGTTGCAGATCGGAACCCGCAATACTCAAAACTTTGAGCTGCTCAAAAGTGTCGGGAAACAACATGAATTTCCCGTTCTAATTAAACGTGGCTACGGAATCACCTTGGATGAATCGCTGCACGCGGCGGAATACCTCGCCAGTGAGGGCAATAGCAAAGTGGTTTTCGCATTGCGCGGGACGAAGACGACGACCTGTGAGCCGCATCGTAACTGCGTAGATTTCGCATTTGTTCCAGTGGTCAAGCGTCTGACACGGATGCCCGTCTGTATTGATCCATCCCATTCTGTTGGCATACGAGCGAGTGGACCTGAAGGTATTCTCGACATCATGCATGTCACGGCCCAGGGCGTGATCGCAGGAGCCAACATGATCCTCGTGGACTTTCATCCCGCGCCTGCACGCGCGCTTGTTGATGGACCACAGGCGCTGCATTTGGACCAACTCGAGCTCTTTCTCGATGATGTACAAATTGCCCGTGACGCGTATGAGAAGCGCCTGCAACTGCATAATCGCCGGTCGGTTAACTCTGGAAACAATGCGAACGCCGTTGTTGCCGACGTTCTTACAAACGTTATCAAAACTGGCAACGTCATTGCGGCCTGAGTTCTGGTTGTGAGGGTCATGTTCGAACCGAAATTTCTTCATCGGGAACCAGTTGTGGCGTCACCAAATCACGAGTCACCAGCGACACTGCGAAAAGCAGAAGACATTGCCAGAGCTGAGCTTGCGCGGAGGCGCCGGAAGCTGGGCACCTTGACGCCTGATCAGGAAGTGAAAATCGAGGCGTTGTTGATTTCAACTGTGAACAAGATCTCGAAATTGATAGCGGCGAAACAATCAGAGCTTAATCGCTCCACATCAACCACTCACTTCAAATCTTCTGAGCGTTTCGGCTGAACCCAGAAGCCCTCGTAAGGCCGATTCCACACTAAATTGCACAAAGGAGACAACACAATGAGTTCATCTGCTTCGCTTATTCACATCTCGGACATGAAAAAGATCTTTTACACGGACGAGATCGAGACCCACGCACTTGCCGGTATCGATCTCGACATCAAGAAAGGCGAATACGTCTCGATCGCCGGTCCGTCGGGCTGCGGCAAGTCAACACTTTTATCGATTCTGGGTTTGCTCGATACGCCGACGACGGGCGAACACGTTATGAATGATACCCCCGTCGAAAATCTCTCGATGTCGGAGCGGGCACGGATCCGCAATCGTGAAGTTGGTTTCATCTTTCAGAGCTTTAATCTGATCGGCGATCTGACGGTGTATGAAAACGTGGAGCTGCCGCTTACGTATCGCAGTATGAACTCAGCCGAGCGTAAGCAGCGTGTGACTGACGCGTTGGAGCGCGTCGGCATGGCCCATCGCGCCAAGCATTTGCCGGGCCAGCTCTCAGGCGGTCAGCAACAGCGTGTCGCAGTCGCGCGCGCGGTCGCCGGACAACCGAGCATACTGCTCGCGGATGAGCCTACCGGAAACCTGGATTCAACCAACGGCGAAGTGGTGATGGAGCTTTTATCTGAACTGCATCGCGACGGCGCGACGATCTGCATGGTGACGCACGATTCTCGTTACTCTCACCACGCGGATCGAATTCTGCACTTGTTCGATGGTCAAATTGTTGAAGAGGAACGCGTCGCAGGCCGCCGGGTGGCTGCGGTCGCGTAGCAGTGGGATCATAAATTGAGTAATCAGAGCGTTAAAACGTGGCGGGTGTTGATAGACGCCATTGACAGTGAGTTGCTTTACCTGCTCAACCGGCGGGCCCAGTTGGCCATCGAAGCCGGAAGAGCAAAGAAGAGCGCGGGGCTTCCGATCTTCGACAGCGAGCGAGAGCGAGACGTTATCGCGCGCATGGTCCAGGCTAATGCGGGCCCGCTTGACGATGCTGCGATAGCGAAGAGTTTCCGTCGCATCATTCGCGAAACTCGCCGCATGGAGATTCGTCACGACCAGTCAACGTCCGCAACGTGACGAGATTCCGAGTGCTACGTTCCGTTTGAAATACGCCGCAGCCGTAGTGAATTGCTTTCAACCGTTTCCAAGTGCAATTGCTACGGTTGAGGCAAAGCCCAACCAGTACCAAATTTCGGTTGCGTTAGCACACGCATTGAGCGATAGTTATCGGCAATCACAGGTCAACACGCTTTGGCTCACAGCAATATGAAAACTCTTGAAGGAAAAGTCGCCGTCGTTGCGGGTGCAACACGCGGGGCGGGACGAGGTATTGCCTGCGCCTTGGGAGAAGCGGGAGCGATCGTTTATTGCACGGGACGCAGTGTGCGCGGAAAGCCTGCGACGGGCGATCGGCCTGAAACCATTGAAGAAACCGCGGAAATGGTTACCGCGTATGGCGGAAAGGGAATTGCGGTCAGGGCCGATCATACGCAAGAGGGAGAAGTCGCGAGTCTTTTCGAGCGCGTCGCCGACGAACAGGAAGGTCAGCTGGATGTTGTAGTAAACGACATCTGGGGTGGCGAAGAATTTACCGAATTCGGCCCGCCTTTTTGGGAGCTTGCACTCGACAAAGGGTTCAAGATGTTCGAACGCGCTGTGCACACTCATATCATCACCAGTCGCTACGCCGCGCCTTTGATGATCAAAAGACAAACAGGACTGATCGTCGAGGTCACGGACGGTAACAACTTTGGATATCGCGGAAACCTTTTTTTCGATCTTGCGAAAACATCGGTTATCCGGCTCGCTTATGCGATGGCGACTGAGTTACGAAAATACAAAGTGAGCGCGGTAGCGGTGACACCCGGCTTCCTGCGCTCGGAGTCGATGCTTGAAGGTTTCGGCGTGACCGAAGCAAACTGGCAGGAAGCAGTAAAGAGTGACCCACATTTCATCGCGTCGGAAACTCCCCTGTACGTCGGACGTGGAATCGCGGCCCTCGCTTCAGACAAAAACCTATCGAAGAAGTCCGGGAGGGTTTTCGCCTCGTGGGAACTTTCGCGCGAGTATAACTTCGTTGACGCTGACGGACGGCGACCCGATTGGGACGCGTATATGAAGAAAGTCGGCTTCCCGAACTACGAGCGTCTAAAGAAATGCGACGACGAGTTTTACTCTTACTGGGTGGGATTATTCGATGAAATTTGATCCCGCGAGATCGCTACATCATTTTCTCCAGGTAATCACTCGACCTTTTTCCCTCTTACTCCCAACTAAAATTTAGCAACATCGAAAGGAACGGTCATGGCTTTTCCGGAAACCTTTGACAAATCTACATCTGTGTCTGCGACGTATCCTCACGTCAACGCGCGCCACATCGGGCTTTTCATTCTCTTGCTGTTGGTAGTGATCGGCGCAGGCTCAATCTATTTTCAAAACAGATTACCTGCGGTTGTGCCGGTCACGGCACCACTTTCGGAGTTCTCCGCCGCAAGAGCGTTGGTCCAACTCCGCCCGATCAGCGCACAACCGCATCCGATCGGATCACAAGCTCACACCCACGTCAGGGAGTATCTGGTGAGCGAGCTTTCGAAACTCGGACTGAGTCCGTTCCTGCAACAATCGACGGCAGTAAATGTAAAACGAGCCGCGCCATTTACTGCGGGCGTGGTTCAGAACATTCTGGTCCGGATCCCCGGGAGCGCAAATACTCGTGCAGTGCTGCTCGTATCACACTACGACTCCGTGCCGACGAGCTTCGGCGCGAGCGATGACGGTGCAGGCGTAGTGACACTGTTGGAAACAGCGCGTGCTCTCAAGGCTGGATCACCGTTGAAGAACGACGTGATTTTGTTGTTTACAGACGGCGAGGAGGTCGGTCTACTCGGAGCACAAGCATTTGTAAACGAGAACCCGTGGTCCAAAGACGTCGGTTTCTTTGTGAATTTCGAAGCGCGCGGAAACGGCGGGCCCGTCTTCATGTTTGAGACCACAAATGGAAATGGCAATCTGATCCGGCAATTCGGAAAGACAGCTCCGGTTCCGCGAGCGAGCTCGTTTTCCCGTGAAATCTATAAACTGCTATCGAACGATACAGATTTCACGGTGTTAAAGGCGATGGATGCGCAGGGCATGAACTTCGCTTTTCTCGGCGGTATCAACCACTATCACACGTCGCTCGATCGCGCTGAGGAGATGGAGGTGCCGACGTTGCAACAACAAGGTGATCACGCACTAGCTCTCACGCAGCACTTCGGGAACATCGATCTCACGGATATGCGGGGCAATGATGTCGTGTACTTCGACGTCATCGGTCTAACGCTTGTTACTTACTCAAAGATGTGGATCTTGCCGTTGCTGGCGTTGATAACCTTGTTGTTTACGTTTGTTGTCGTGAGAGGTGTCGCCAGGAACGAGTTGCGGGTTAAGGGGATTCTGATCGGCGTTGCCGCGCTCGTAAGCGGAATGATCATATCAGCCGTCGCATGTGGGTTGATGTGGTTCTTGACTCAAAGATTTTTTCGATCGGTTCCGTGGACCGAGCCATATCACAGCACGCCGTTTCAGTTCGCATTTATCCTGTTGACGTTCGCGATACTCTCAGTGGTCTACCTGTTGCTAAGGAAACGGGCAAACGCATTAAGTTTGATGGTTGGAGCCGGCGTTGTGTGGTTGCTATTGTCGGGTGCGACTTCAGTGGCTGTTCCCGGGAGCAGCTATCTTTTTACAATCCCGCTTTTGTCCACGTGTCTTAGCCTCTTGTTCTTTTTGGTTTCAAAGATCCGGCGCGAACTCAGAACTCACCTGCTGATACTTTTCACGGGAGTCCCCGTCATCGTACTCTGGACGCCACTTGTCTACAACCTATTGACGGCTTTGACGCTAAACGGGATTGCGATGGCAATTATTTTCGTCGTTCTGCCGCTGGGGTTACTGCTTCCTTTGATTGTGCATGCAGTACCTTCAAGAAGATGGTTGCTCCCTGGCTCACTTGCCCTCGTAAGTCTCTGTCTAATGCTCGCCGGCATTCTTGTTTCGGGATTCGATCCGACGCATCCGAAAACCAACAACATTCTCTATGCGTTGCATGCAGACACGGGCAAGGCGATCTTTGCGAGCTCCGATCAGGCGACGGATGATTGGACCAGGCAATTTTTATCAACTGACATAGAGCGCGGAACACTGAGCGAGTTCTTTCCCGGCAACAAAAGAGTCTACATGAAGAGTTCGACAACGGCTGCTGCACTGCCGCCGCCGGAGGCGAGTGTGATTAGTGACTCTCATGAGAATGGAGTGCGAACGCTGACGCTGCACTTAGGTTCTCAGCGGAACGCTCCGGTGCTCTCTGTCTTTACCGAGGGCGATGTCGAGATCATCGATGCGTGGATAGATGGAAAGCAGGCAATGCCTGTCGGGAAGAGAAGTGTGCCGATGCGGGACTGGGGCATTCACTTTCATGGCTTGCCTGAAAAAGGCGTTGAGCTGGTGTTGAAGACGAACAGTGAAAAGCCGTACAGAGTATTGGTTGTCGATCGTTCATACGGCCTCGTTGAACTACCCGGTCACGCTATGGTGCCACGCGGACCTGATCGGATCTCGTCGCCTCATCCCACTTCAGATGCGAGTCTGGTCGCGAAATCATTCGATTTTTGATCAGCCTGATTAAGCCGAGCGTTCTAAATCGGAATTTCTATGCAGACAACGTGCGAAAAATTACAGGAAACAACCGGGTCACGGTGGCTGCCGCGCTGGCGAGAGAAACCGAACGAAGCCATCAGACTTTTTTGCTTTCCCTACGCCGGAGGATCTACCAGTACATATCGTCTCTGGCAGAGTCTCCTGCCGGAATGGATCGACGTCGCTCCCGTTCAACTTCCCGGACGAGGCGAGCGTCTCTCAGAGCCGGCGTTTCCCCGTTTGTCCGAGACGGTTGAAGCGTTAGGGCGCGAACTGACCCCATACTTTCAAAAGCCGTTTGCATTCTTTGGTCATAGCATGGGAGCGTTGATTGTTTTTGAGCTTACCCGCTGGCTGCGCCGGAATAACATGACGATGCCCTCACATCTATTCATTTCAGGGCGTCGCGCGCCGCAGGTGCCCGAAGCGACAACGCCGACCTGGGATCTACCCGAGCAACAATTTATTGAACGCGTTGCGCAGATGAACGGCACCCCGCGGGAAGTTCTGGACCACCCGGAGTTGATGCAACTCCTGATTCCGCTACTGCGCGCTGACTTTGCCGCATGTGAGACCTATCAATATTACGCTGAACCGCCAATGGAATGTGCTCTGACGGTTTTTGGCGGCGATGGAGACGTGGAGGCGCAGCGAGAACATTTGACACCGTGGCGCGAGCATACTAGCGCGACATATCAGCTCCACATGCTGCCGGGTGATCATTTCTTCGTGCAGACTGCTCACGTTGAAAGCACGCGCATCATCGCCGAAGAGTTAAGACCTCACAAAATACTTTCGCTCTATTCGTAGCGCAGGGCTTCGATGGGATTGATCCTCATTGCACGACGCATCGGGACGTAGCAGGCCACGAGCGCGACGATAACCAGGAGCAAGCTTACGACCCCGAGAGTTATGTAGTCAGTCGGATTCACTCCGAACAACAGCGTCGCAATCAGTCGTCCGGTCGCGAGCGAAATCACTATACCCAGCGCCACGCCTTTCACCACCAGGCCCAGCCCTTGCTTCAATACGAGTCTGCATACGTCTCTTAAATTAGCACCCAACGCCATCCGCACGCCGATTTCATGTGTGCGATGCGAAACGATGTGAGACATCAGACTATAAAGACCGAGCATCGATAGAAATAACGCCGCCGAACCGAGAATGCTCGTAAGCAGCAGTGCAAAGCGTCGACGGGAAACTGAATCAGTGACTTGCTGCTCCATCAAGCGCAGCTCTCTAACCGGCAGATCTTTGTCGACTTCAGAGATCGCGCTACGAACTAACCCAGCAATACTCGAAGGGTGGGAAGTGGTGCGGACAACTAGATTCGACACGGGCGGCGGACGCTGAAGCGCGTGCAGGTAAAAACCCGGGTACGTCGCGACGCCTAAACCCTGCTGTTTAATGTCGCCGACGATGCCGATGATCTCGAACGCGGTGGGCTTATCGAGGTTCAGAACGATGTGTTTTCCGAGAATGGTTTCATTCGGAAAAAACTGCTCAGTTAACGATGTCGCCGCGGACTGGTCCAGGATCGCGACACGTTGAGCGTTTGCACCGTCCTGCTCACCAAATGTGCGGCCGGCAATCACGGGGATGCTCATTGCATTGAAATAGTCGGAGCTCGCGACACGGTAGGTCCAGGACAAACCCTGCTCGGGAGGAATCACACGCTCCTGTAAGGTAACTGGAAGTATCAAACTTCCGGAGAAGATTGGCAGATAGTTCACCGTTCCAACATAAGCAACTCCGGGAAGGTTGCGGACTCGATTGATGATTTGCTGGTAAAGCGCACTGCGTTTCAGACGATCTGGATACGTAGTTTCGAGCGGCGCGACTTCCAGCGTTAACACATTCTGAGTCTCAAATCCGAGTTCTTCCTGTAACAACCCGCGAAAACTTCGGAACAACAACCCTGCATTGATCAGAACCAACACCGTGAGTGCAACTTCTGATACCACAAGTAACTTTCTTATACGCGGAGACAGAAGCGAGCCACCGCTTCTAACTGAACTCTCGTTGAGGACTGCGCGCAGAGAAGTTTTCGAAACTCGCCAGCCGGAAATCAAACCGGGAATGATCGTTGTTGGAATTGAGATCGCGAATGCGAAAGCTATCGTTCTGAAATTGAGCCCCACTTCGTCATGGTGTGGAATCGGCGTCGGACTTAGCGCCAACATTGCTTTAGTGGCGCAGTAGGCAAGCAGTAATCCGAGGCCGGTTCCCAGAATCGCGAGTAACAAACTCTCGATCAACTGTTGTCGCCGCAGCTGCATCCAACTCGCGCCCAGCGCGGCTCTTATGGCCACGTCTTTCTCACGTTCGGCCGCGCGCGCGATCATCAGGCCCATTGTGTTGGCGCCGGCTATCACCAAAAGAAAGACCGCGGCGGCCAGCAGCATCAGTAATGGTGTACGGAAGTCTCCGAACCAGAAGTCACGCAATTGGACCAGTACTATGCGATCCTTCGGTTTCAGTTTTAGTTGCGGCTGAGACTGCACGATTCTTTCAAAGACAACATCGGTTCTCGCTTGTGCCTGTTCGAGAGTAAGTCCCGCCTTTAAACGCGCAATTGTTCCCGCTCCTTCATCCTGCGCAGCCTTAATCAATGCATCGTCTTCCACGAGGGGTATCCACGCGTCAGCTTCGCGTCCGCGCACGAGGAAAAGAAAATCCGAAGGCATCACTCCAATTACCGTAAAAGATCGACCATTGAGAGTGATTTGCTTCCCGACGACTGAAGCGTCCTGATTGAAAAGCCTCTGCCATAAACCGTGGCTGAGTACTGCTACTTTGTTCCCCTGCGATTGGCCTTCCGCGGCGGAAAAGACATAACCAACCTGTGCTCCGACGCCGAGGATCGAGAAATAGCTGCTCGAGGTTCGCGCCAGCCGGATAACCTCGGGAGCCGCGTCACTCACGAGGGTGACTCTGCCAAGCTCGTATTTGGCGACAGCTTCGAAAGCATCATCCGGCTGTGCTGCAAACTCATCATCACCGGACGTGTTCTCGAAGAGCGGCCAGGCCTTGTTAACAGACACGAGTTGGTCCTGATTGTTGAAAGGCAGCGGGCGAATAAACAGTCGATCGATGACACCAAAGATCGTCGCGTTGGCGCCGATCCCGATCGCGAGCATCACGACTATTGCCGCAGTAAAAGCAGGATTCCTGATCAGTGTCCTGAGACTGTGCCTAAGCTCCATTCGAGAACTCCCGGTAGGTTTGTTTTACGAGTCAAGAGCTACTTGCTCACTGCCAGTAGTTGAAATGTCTTGATTGTGCTTGGCTTGTGATAGGGGGGTTCTAATGGCGATAAGAAATCGAAGTGGAATTCTTTCCCGAAGCCATAATCGGGAACGATGATTCGGTCTCCCACAAAGTGGTAACCTGAGAACAAGGGATTTGTAGGCTGAAAGTCTTTGCCGATCGTACGAAAGTCGCTGTCGAGAATGTCAATCATCTGCTCGTAAGATGAATTGCGAACGCTGGTCCAAACCAACAGCAGGTTCTTCGAACTTATGTAGTCGAGATCAAAGATGGCTGGATATTGCTTGAGCGCGCCACCTTGTGACAGGTCGTCCGCAACAAGGTTTCGACTCTCAAACTTGCCGTCACCCTTACCGATGAGCGGGCGGTCGAATGGTTTACTGAAGGTGGTCAACAGCGAATTATTCTCAAGTGAATAGACGAAGATTTTGTATTCGGTGGGATCGGAGACAAAGAGTTTGCCGTCCCCAATCGTGTAGCTAACTCTGCCCAGACCGATGGCATAGTTGAAAGCGATTGGAAGTTGCGCCCGATGAATTTCCGAAAACTCGCCATTGCTGAGGCTGAAGCGATAAAGTGTTTGCTCGGTGAGCTTTGCTTGAGTCGTTGCATTGCTGAGGATGAAAATGCTTTTTCCGGCGGCGTCGTAACGCGCTGTCTCGGGAGTGATTTCTAAGGGCAACCGGCTCTCGGCAAGTTCTCGTGATGACTGAGTGCGTCGCGAAGTTAGGATTTTTTTCGGCAGGATGAAATGAAAGTCACCATTACCCCCTGCGCAGGCCGCTCCCCTCACGAGTTCCTTTGGGACCGGAATATTCTCGACGACACCACCGTCGAGATTTCGCGTCTCAATCTGGTTACCGTTCTGAATGTAGATATGGCCCTGGGCGTCAACGTCGATGATGTTTTGTAACGTAACCGAATCGAGGTTGATGGTCTGCACCGGCTTACTCTCATCAAGAATGTTGAAGCTGGGATTTACGTTACTGCCCGGTTTGATAGTCGA